>NZ_JBMNPX010000016.1:0-63011 GCF_050943825.1 Pseudoflavonifractor sp. | reverse complement strand
TCGGCGCGATATCCGATGATGGCATCCTGTGACTGATAATCTACGCGAAAAGTATTCAGGATATATTCTTTGGCCTCCAGCGCCAGTCCGGAGGGCACATCAAACTCACGGTTTTCCAAAAGCACAGCGAGCCAGTGAAGGATATTGAAAGAAGGTCCGTTCAGATCCAAAATTTTGAGACCTTCACAGTCCAGCTCATAGCGGTTGGCATACCCGTTCCGATTCTGAGCTACGCCCCATTCTTTTGCCATTTCCAGACTGTCGGTACAGTAAAATCCCAGGCCATAGTCATTATATACCTTACCATAACCAAATTGGGGCTTCTCTATGATGCTGGGGGATCCATGAAATAACTGACGGATCATACTACCACCTCCTTAAAAGGATTATACTCCTTTGGGAGTATAAAGTCAACTTGGTTGGATACCGGGGTGAATGGTTGTCTTTCCATTGCCATTCCCGTATAATAAACTAAAAAGGAGAATCAACGCGAAAGGGGGACAATGGCTTGTGAAAGAGGAGCAGCTGATTGCCGAAGTATTGTATGGCGAGGAAACTGCAGATCGTTCCCGATATGCGTTATATGAGAATGGTACCTACATGGTGATCTCCAAGTTCGCATATCTCATCGGTGTTCCGTTCCATATCTTTGAAAATGAGCATGAGCCCCCGAAGATGGAGTGGTATGAAGCGCTTGAAAAAGATAAGAATGCCCGGATCATTCGGAACCTCTGTATGCTGCGGACAGCATTTGAGCGCAACTACCGGAACATCTATCAGGCTATGCGGTATGATTTGAAGGGCATTGCCAGTATGCCGGAGTATATTCCAAGAGAATGTATCGATCAGCTGTCGGCAGATGGCCTTTCCATCTATCGAGCCAATGCTCAGCCCATTCAGTACATTATAGACATCAACAGCCATATCGCAAACCGGATCAACAACTGCAAGAACCTTTTCCCCATCTGGCTGAATTGGTCTTACATCCGCCAACTGTTTATCATGCCAGGCGGTACAACGGAGAAAGGCGCCAAAGGCGCTGCTGCTGACTATTATGCCCATAAGGAAATTTATCCCTATCAAGTTTACATGAACTGGTCAGCTCCATCTGATGTGGGCAACATCCTTTATAACGACAAGAAATTTGTCCGTCTTCTCTACGAGCATCATGAGGACTACTTCACGGACATGAGCAAGGTCACAGATGCAGGGCTCATAGCCAAAAACGGAATCTATGACTTTTTGGAGCGAAGCAGCAGAACCGCTGTCGTTGTAGACTGCGAGAATGCGGATCCCTACAAGCTCTATGCCACGCTGAACAATCTGGACCAGGCGGCACTTCTGGGGAAAATCAGCAAGATTATTTTGTACGACGATGTCCATACCACCACTGCCTGGAAGATCCTTGAGAAATTCACCCAGATCCCGATCGAGCACAATATGATCGAGCGCATCAAGGAGAACAAATCTCTGGTGGATATTCGCCTTACCACTGGAACTTGCCGGGAATTCTTTCAGAACGACACAGATTCCTTTATTTTGGCCTCCAGCGACTCGGACTACTGGGGCCTGATCTCGGCCATGCCAGAGGCGCATTTCCTGGTCCTTGTGGAGTCGGACAAGTGTGGGCCGGATATCAAGCGAGCCATGATCGATGCGGGCATTACCTATTGCTATATGGACGACTTCTGCACCGGAAACAGCGACGAGATTCGCATTCAGGCGGTTTTGAATGAGGTCAGAAAGAGCTTGGACGAAGCAGTCCATTTCAATATCCAGGAATTGTTTCAAGAGGCCATCCGCCGCACCAGGGCCGAGCTCTCCACCGGTGAGCAGGCGCAGTTTTACGATCGCTACCTTAGACCCATGCGGCTGAATGTGGACAAAGAGGGAAATGTGGAAGTCCTGCTGGGGCCGCTCTAAAGAAATACATGAGGCGGAACCAACTCTATCTTATGTGAATAGTCTCCCTTGCTTTCACTGCGGGGACAGTACCCGTTCATTCCCAGATGACAAAAGAACTGGCAGGAGCATACGCCCCTGCCAGTTCTTTTCAGAGCAGCGCTCGATAGTCCCGACGCGCATATAAAATCCTTCGAATTTGCACTGTGTTGCCTGAAATCACATAAAAGACGAGGTAGTTCTTGACAATCAGGTAACGGTATCCTTTGGCAGCCAAAGCAAGATCTTTGGGATGCGGGCATCGCTCCGGCATGGTGGAGAGGCTGGAGATCTCTTTGACCAACAGATCATAGTAATTCAATGCTGTTTCTGGAGAGAGGGTGTTGAGATAGTCAATGATTTCCTCCAGGTCCTGTTTGGCTGTTGGAAAGATTTTAACTTTATATACTTCCATGGACACGCTCCCGCAGAGACTGGGCAAGTGTTAAGAAGTCCTCGCCCTCCGCGCCTGAGGCAATCTCCTGTTCTGCCACAGCCAGTTTGCCGTATAAATCAATGAGTGCCTGCTGTCGCTCATATTCCTCTATGCTCATGACTACCATGTCTCCGGTCCCGTTGCGAGTGATATAGACCGGCTCCCGTGTCTGACGGCAAAAATCCGAAATTTCATTGGCGTTGTTTCTCAAATCTGAAATAGGACGGATGCTTGGCATTTTGTCCACCTCCTCTGACAACAGTTTAGCAAAATTATGAGTAAATATCAATATAAATTATAAGATAATATGGAGAACAGCAAATCCTCGAATTAAGAGGATTTGCCGTTCTCTGCTAAGCCGATGCCTGGATCAGAATTGTCGCCGTGTGACCGCATGGAGGTTTCTAGCTGGAGATTGTTTTCGTTTGTGCAAAGCCGCTGACGTACCTGGAGCATTCGCTCTCACTTGAGAGAGCTGCTGTGAAATCTGTATAGCAATCGATTATGCCGAGATGGCGCCTTAGATTCTCACCCTCAAGCCAATCAGATTATCCGTCTGGATTCCCACCAGGTACCAGGTGCGCGCCATCTCGATCCGTGTGGGTACCCATCGTCCTTTGATCATGACATCGAAACACTGGCCGCAATGCAGCCCACCATAGTAGTTGTTAAGGCCAAATCGGATATCGATCCGATCCCTCTCCTTGTTGTAGACCAGTACGCCGCAACGCTGTTTCATGGGCATATCGTTTCCCTCCTAATCTCTTTTGGGCATGTAGTTCTCTTCAAACTCCTGCTTGGCAACCCATTCTGGAAGTTCAAAGATGCGAGCGGAGTGCAGTTCTAAGGCATACAGCTCGCGCTCTCTCTTGGTGTGTAACCACGGGGTATCCGCCTCAACCCAAGCGAGAAGTGCTTGGTACAGGGCCTCTTCCCCGCTGTTCCGAATGAGCCGGTGCATTGCAGCTTCCCACACCGAAATCTCAATGTCGCCGATCTCGGTCTGTGCACCAAAGCGGTAGTCACTATGCTTGCGCCCATATGCACCTATGGATGTTTTCGACCGGCCTGTACCATGGAGATATCGAAGATCCTGGAAGGTTGCGGACTCCGGGATATGTTCGAGGTTATCGATTGTGATGTGCTTCATTTTGCACCCCTCTGGTCATGCTTGATTTCGGAATGCGGCCATCATATCACTGAGATCCGGATCGGCCGCAGGTTCATCCGGCTCGGAGGACTGCGAACAAACGCCAAGGTTGCCTTCTGCCTGCATTTCCAAGATGACCTCCCGAATAATCTTCTTCAAGGACTCCTTGTTGTACTCCTGTTCAGCATCCGGACAGCTGATAAAGTGCAGAATTGCATTCACAACCATATCCGTCATGTTGCGGGGCCTGGCTCGAAGGATCTCCAACACCTTCCGGTGCCGGAAGTCGAAGTCATTAAACTGGAGAGAGATTCTGGGACGATGATTACTGACCGCCATGGACTGCCACCTCACTCTTATAGAGAAGATCATAGCCGACGGCATTGGCATGGATATCCTCGATAAAGATCGGGAACCCGACCTTATCACTGCGTTCAATGATTTGACGAAGCAGCAGAGAACCGCCGCCGGCGAAGACGCATTTGCTGACCTTCAGATCGATGCTGCGCTCACCAAGGAAATTGCAGAACTCGGTCAGGAACTGACTGGCCATCTTTCGAATCAGGATCTGCACCTCGCCCGGCAGAATCGTGGGTTCACCTTTGATGACCTCGTCAATATCGCAGTCTTCCAGATGAAGAGCATACTGGGAATTACACTGGCTGAAGATGCTGTTGTAGAGCGTAATCACACCCTGCTCAAAACTTTCGACCACAGCCAGGTCCGGCTTGCCATACCTCAGTTTCAGGACATCGACGGTATAGCCGCCGATATCGATGATATAGGAGGAGGCGTGTTTTTTGAGTTCACCGAACTTCGTAACTGCGGCCGCCAGAGCCTGGGTATAACTCACTACCTTTCCGATCCGGATGGAGTAGTAGCGGCCATTGTACTCGAAATCTACCACTTCGCGTTTTCTCAGGAAGTACTGTTCGAACCGCGCATGAAGCTGGCCATAATGTGCGGGCGGCAGCCCGATCAGGAGTGTGACATCTACCGTATCATCGGGTTCCTTGATGCCGGCATACTCCAGCTCTTTGGCAATGGCGAACAGTGTAAGCACAAAGAACCGGTCATCCTCAGTCTTGTCCCGTAAATAAGAGATGCGCTTTTCCGTCAAGGAATAGTATTTTCCGTCCCAAAAAATACAGTCCGTTTTGATTCCAGGCTGGTTTTCGGATTCGACCAGTCCGGACGTGAAGAGCAAATGCGGTGTTTTGATGCTCTTGTTGCCGTGATCTACTGAAATAATCATACGATGACCTCCTGCTGATTGAACTCTATTTCTATTTACGCACATCGTCGTCAAGTAACAACAATGTGAGGAGAGCGGGGGACAGCCAGGGACGGCTGCCCCCCTGGGATCAATTAACCTTTGAGGAGAATACGTAAACGCAGAAAACTCTTTTCCACAGAGCGGTAGATCACAGAGGGATCCCTGCCTTCGGCCTTTGCAATCTGCCAGCAGTTCATATCCTCCAGGAGCATCATGACGCGGCGCCGCTGGATGGGTGTCAACTTGCTGATGGCATCGTAGAGGCGTGCAGCCTCATCGCGGCGCACGACCTCATCCGATACGGGATCAGGGCCGGCTGCAGCCATGTTGATTAACACATCATCAAGGGGGACGCCGTAGTGATGGTAAGAGATCCGTTTGCGCTGGCGATCTTCCTCGCGCTGAAGCTCAAGCCACTCTTCATAGACCTCATCACTCACGGGAACCACTTGCTCGACGCCATAGTAATCCTTAATTTTAATCGTTTTCATAATTCCTCCAAGTTGTTCAAATTTTTGGGATTTGAACAACTTGAAGGAGGCCCTCGGGCCCAACAGGTCGTACGCATTGGCCATGCTCCCCAATTTGGGCAGCAAAAAAGCCGAGTTGCTGCTTTGTGCAGCGACTCGGCTCATGCTCCCGTATTGGCTGGTGAGGGCAGAAAAAATGGGCTCTTGAATGATTTCAAGAACCCGAATGCTCTCCAGCATAGTCAATTATATCTGGCTAAAATATTGCAATCAATGCCATGCAGCTGCCAATTTCACCTCCATTTTACTGCCCTTTATTCTCCCATTCGATTCCCACTTTGTCTGCTGCTTTATGACTCGGCGAGTGGAGATGTGCTTTGATTCTGCATCTGCTTCAGAATCAGGTCTGGAATGATGATGCACCACAGATAAGCGGCATACATCCGCACAGCCTTTTTGGAGTGACGGTAGTATGTAGATGAGGCCATACCAAGGGCGAGAAAGGCATCTTCATTTGATCTAAAACACGTGTTGAAATACCGAACGGAGAGAATTTTATAATAGAGTTCCCCATGGCGATGGTCCTCTTTAACCAAGAGAAGTGCAGATTCCAGAATTGAGAGCAGCTGCATAGCGTGTCCCATACCGTTCAGCCGTTCAGCGATGCGCTGCCGAGCAGTATCGTGATCATAGTCGATGGACAGATTGATGAAATCAGAGATGGATTGCCGACGCCCTTCGTAACAGAACTCATTCAACTCAACCAAACTTTGCGATGCGGACCGCAGCATTGGGCCGTACACCCGCAGCAATGTTTCGGTTCTCTTGACCTCCTCCTCGGTGACAATCTGTAGAATGTCTAAATTTTGAAGAAACTGTGCGAACTTGTCCACTATGAAGCCCTCCTTTTCAAAGATACATGGCAGGTAGATTTTATATTCAACCTTCCACTGAGACGGCATTTCCAATGTAGTCACAAGGAAGGCGGAATTGATAGATATTGCGTAAATTGGCACCTGATTTCCTCGCGCTTTGTCAGAGGCTCCCACTGACATCATCAAGCATAACGGTGCCTGTTCACTTGCCAGCTGCTCTAACCGTGGGGATCAGTCAGCGAAAATTGCGGCAAATCATCCGGAACCGTTGGTGGGCAAATCTGACAAATATAGAGTCACTTTATCATAATTCTTTGTCAAAAGTAACTCGGAATTTGTCGAAGTTGCTCCAGCATAGAAGAAAATTTGTATATTGGGGGATTGGAGGGAAGTAATAATTGGTATGATTGTTGAAACCTTCACCGCGTGGTAAGATTCTTTTATACTTATTAGAAACTCTTTTCCCACGGGAATCTGATTAAGCAGTGATCAGCGAGTCATGTATGGCTTGCAAAAATGGAAAGGCACTCCAACCGGACAGGTAGGGGGCCGCAAAAGTGCGCTTTGGTTTGTGATGACGCAAATTGAAGTGCTATTTTTTTGCCCAAATTCCGTTTGAACAGCGGGTTTGAGAATAATTTGAAAGGCGGTATTGACCAATGACAGACCAGAAAATTTACGCAGACAACTTCCGATGCACATTTGATGACCCAGGTGATTTCATTCAATTCCTGAAGGAACGAAAAGAGAACAGCCGCTGGATGACGGCACCGTCCCGGAACCTCGTGTTCGAGTCCCTGGAGAAGAACACGCAGATGGGCGAACTGTACCTGAAGCTCTACGACCATGACGGCCGCGCGGAGATCATTGCCGACACGATGGAGAACACCAGCTTGCTACTCAAGGTCAACGGCGAGACTTACCCTGTGCGATCCTGTGCGATCAAGTCGATTTTGGAACGGGCCCGCATTTCCGGGCACGCCCTGAACAAGGTATCCAAGTCGATCTTCACACAGATCCTGAACTACTGCATGGATGTGACCTCCGGGGACAGTCTCATCAAGGTGGCGGATGACAAGGTTTCTGCAGTACACGGCGGGGATCCGAAGGATTACGCCATTCTGGAGATTCTTCCGCTGGTCCAGTGTGTCCGGTCTATTCTGGATCGAGACTTTGCGGGAAATCACTTCCTGACAGCCAATTTCGACCATTCCATCGTAACAGCCATCTGGAGTTTGGATGGTCAGGCCAATGAGCTGATGGAGACCTACCGGCAGGCCGTTGCGGAAAAGGGTGTGACCGAGGCGATGTCTGCCCGGCCAGGGCTGCGCTTCACTACGTCGGATGTCGGCGTGAGTGCGGCCAACCTGTATCCCATCCTGCTTCTGGGCGGCAGCAATCGAATCATTCCGCTGGGGGACCCTTTGAAACTGGACCATAAGAACGGTGCAGACCTGGATGCCTTCGCGTCCAGCATGGATCAGCTCTATGCCTGTTTCAAGGAGTCGATCGAACGGCAGCAACAGCTGCTGAATGTGGAGATCCGCTATCCCTATACCACAATGCTCGGGGTTCTCAAACGTATCGGTATCACCAAGAAAATGAGCTATGAGGTGGCAGATCTTTTCGCCGGCCAGTCTGGTGTAAGTTCTGGATGTAATGCCTATCAGCTCTATCTGGCCATGTCGGATGTGATTTTCCTTGCGCAGTGCGAAGGCGCCAGCGCCTACCGCATTGCACAGCTGGAAGAAAACATCGCGCGTGCTCTGCGCATCAACTGGCATGAGTACGATCGGCCCGGTGACTTCAAGTGGTGAGCGCCATGGGAATCTATCGTGTCCCTTTGGTTTGGCAGATGTACGGGCATATGGATGTGGAAGCCAAGTCATTGCACGAGGCAATCGAGTATGCGCTTGGCCCGGAATGCCCGTTGCCTGAAGGCAGCTATGTGGATGATTCCATCATGGTGGATCTCATTGCAATGGAGTGCCACGATGAAGCCCACAGCAAAGAATTTCAAGCGTATTTGAAGAAGAACGGGGGTGAATAAATGTCTGATTGGGCAAGTGGAATCGTAGATGTGACCGGGACAAAAGCCTCCATTGAGGCATTTCTGAACCGGTTCCTCTATGATGCTGAACCACCGACAGTGCCGGGCGTAAGGTACTTTGCTCGGAGCGTGCTCTATGAGAGCCGCGATAAGATCCAGGAAGAGCTTGATAGTGTCTTTTTGGATGTGCCGGAAGGCGAAGAGCGGGAGTATCGAGTCTATCCGGAGTTTGCGTGGTCTGCGGCTTATTGCCTTGCGGGGCTCTATTCCATGAAGTATCCCGGACGGTGTGCCGGGTTGGCAGATGCCTGTGTGGAAGACCAGGTTGATGTCATAATCCGCACAAAAGCTGCATCAGGAGGGTTTCAGGAGCTGATCCAATGCAACCGGATCGGTGTCCTCATATGCCAGGCAGATTCACTACACGATGCTCGCTGCAAGAACTGCGGCCAGATCGAGTCCATGGCAGATTTTGAGACCCTGGACGATTTGGAGTGTTCTGAATGCGGTGGCACCGAATTTGAAATGAGCGAGGAGATGTAACTATGGCGCTGGATTTGAATTATAAGCCGATTGCTCTTGTGGATACCTCCACCTTAACGGAGGAAGAGTGGCTTGCCTGGCGGAAGAAGGGGATTGGCGGTAGCGATGTCGCTGCCGCCCTTCATCTTTCTCCATACAAAACGGCACGAGATCTGTACTTCGACAAGACTGGGGTTGAACCAACTGTCGAGCAGCCGGACAAGTCCATCACATTTGCCATTGGCCACCTGCTGGAGGATGTGGTTGCTCAGATCTTTTCCAAGAAGACCGGGTTCACCGTATACCGGGATCAGACGATGTATCAGCATCCGCTTTTCCCGTTCCTGCTGGCTGATGTGGACAGATTTCTTATCCTCCCGGATGGCAGGAAAGCCATTTTGGAGTGTAAGACGGCCCACTACAACATGCAGTATCTCTGGGCCAACGGAAGTGTGCCGCGCCATTACGAGCTCCAGGTGCGCCACTACATGAGCGTTATGAACATCGATGTCGCATACATTGCATGCCTCTTTTCCAACCATGAAGATGATTTCGTGTGGCAGAGAATTGATCGGGACCTTGATGACGAGGAAAACACGATCTACTTTCTGGAGGACTTCTGGAAAAATTATGTCTGCCTGCGTAAAGAGCCTCCGCTGACGGAAAAGCCCGATTTGGTGCTTGAGACCATCCGCAGTTTTTCGGGTCTGGCAGATAAGAATGCTCCCTGCATCCAGTTGGAAGAGCATTTTGCCAGCCAACTGGAGCAGATCATCGCATGGAAAGAGGAGAAGATCGAACTGGATCGGCAATCGCGGCAGTTGGGCAGCAAAATCAAGAGTGCGTATGCCCCGATCGTAGAGCTGATGGGTACCGCATGCAAGGCCTCCTGTCAGGGCAATGACGGAATCTATGCCGTTTCCTATGTCCCTGGGTATCGGGAAGGCATTTCCAAGACCCAACTGTCCCAGCTGCGTGCGCAGTATCCGGAGATCTACCGCGATTTTGCGGATGTGACCGAATACCGCACATTCGATGTGAAAAAGAGCAGCCTGTAAAGGGGCTGCAGTGCGACCGGTATGCATAACAACACGGATCAAGAAGTTGGAATCAATGAAGATTTGGAGGTGACTGAATTTCTATGACATATGTATGCTCTCCACTGTCGGCGGCCACAAGAGCGGCAATGCTCTCCAATGCGGCCAAGGCAAAGAACTATATGGGACTGGCAGAACAGGAGTTTGGGGATCGCGCTGTTGCTCCCCACGCCTTCCTGCCGTACCTACTGGATGATGGTGTTCCGGAGGAACGAGCTCTGGCAGTTGCGTTTGGCAAGAAACTTCTGACGCTGTGTACGCGGCTTGTGGTCTATGGATCCAGAGTGTCGGCGGGTATGCAGGGAGAAATTGCTATGGCTGAGCAACTCGGAATTCCAATCTACTACCGGACGGAAACCGGAGGGGTGCGGGATGCGATGTAAATTCAGCCATGCAAGGTACAAGGGGCCAGATGGATTCTGTGTGTTCCTGTATCACACCCAGGACCTGCAGGTGCCTGTCGAGGCGAGGAGACACAGCAGATACGGAACGGACTGGGCGCTGATCACTGCTGTGGGATATGGACTGACGGATACCAGCAGTGTGGACGTGGAATTGGAAGGCACATGGCAGAACTCAAAATACGGCATGCAGCTTAATGTTACTTCATGCCGGGAAGTGCTGCCCAACACGGCGGCCGGAGCCATCGCCTATTTGAGTTCAGGACTGATCAAAGGCATTGGCCCTGAAACGGCAAAGGCAATCGTAGCCCGTTTCGGTACGAATGCCATTGCAGTGCTGGACAGTGAGCCGGAGAAACTGCTTGAGGTCAAGGGCATCGCCAAGGCCAAGCTGGAAAAGATCCTGGTATCTTACCGGGCGACCAGAAAACTCCGCGATCTGACGGAGTATCTTGCTCCATTCGGCGTGTCAGTCAAGAAGATCGCCAAGATACAAGAGGTGTTTGGCGATGACAGCCTGGCCATTGTTCGGCGTGATCCATTCCAGCTGTGTAGAATCCGTGGTTTTGGATTCCTGACCGTCGATGAAATCGCGCGCAAGACCAAAGTCAGCCTCAAGAATCCGCTGCGCTTTGCGGGCGCCATTGAATTCCTGCTGGATGAAGCAAAGGGATCCGGACACCTGTTCCTTCCGCTTGAGAGCCTCTCAGAGCGATGCTATGACCTGCTCAACCGCGACTGTGAGCAGGAGGTCGTTTCTCTCAATGATGTCGCTGCGGCGCTGCAGACAGCCCACCAGGAAAAGCGGATTTACAATGAGAACGGACGTGTCTATCCGTACTTTGAACGGCACTGCGAGGTTCAAACAGCAAAGCGTCTGGTGTCTATGCTGCTATACGGTGAAGCGCCCCCAATTCATGGCCTGCGCAGCGAAATTGAAGCGAGTGAACGCGCTCTGCATCAA
Organism: Pseudoflavonifractor sp.; assembly: GCF_050943825.1. NCBI lineage: Bacteria > Bacillati > Bacillota > Clostridia > Eubacteriales > Oscillospiraceae > Pseudoflavonifractor > Pseudoflavonifractor sp. The sequence goes on along the minus strand of NZ_JBMNPX010000016.1, from coordinate 51,829 downwards.
CAGCTCGCCGATTCTCAGCGCAGAGCCGTGGAACTATGTCTGACGCAGCCGGTGTCCATCATAACGGGCGGACCTGGCGTGGGCAAGACTACGACCCTACGGGTGATTCTGGATATCTACCACCGCACGCAGCCGGACAATGAGATCCTGTTGGTGGCGCCTACCGGCAAAGCCAGCAGACGCATGAGTGAGCAGACTGGATTTCCAGCCTATACGCTCCACGCCGCCATGGGAATCAAGTATGACGATGATCTGGAATCAACGGACTTTGATCTGCTGTCTGCGGATTTTGTTGTGGTGGACGAAAGCTCCATGGTGGATATGCGCTTGGCCTACGCGCTATTTGAGCGCTTAAAGCCAGGGGCGCAGCTGGTGCTGGTGGGAGATCCCGATCAGCTGCCTTCCGTCGGCCCGGGGAATGTGCTGCGTGAGATGATCCGCAGCCAGATGATTCCGACAGCCGTGTTGGACATCGTGTTCCGCCAGGCATCCAATAGCCGAATTGCGCTGAATGCGCAGGCGGTCAACCATAACGATACCCGGCTGCAGTATGGGCCGGATTTTGCGTTTTATGATGTGGCAGACAGTGAAGCGGCAAATCAGCTGATTCTAAAATGCTATTTTGAAGAAGTCTCAAAACACGGAGTAGAAAATGTGCAGATCCTATCTCCTCAGCGTAGGAAGGGGGTCGTCTGTTCCAATCGCCTGAATGAGCAGATCCGCGAGATAGCGAATCCGCCTCGTATCGGAGTCCGGGAAATCAAATGCGGAGGAAGGCTGTTTCGGGAAGGAGATCGCATTATCCAAACGAAAAGTGAGGGTGATGTCTCCAACGGAGATGTCGGGGTAATCACTGCCATTCGTGAGGATGGCGAGGGGGAACCCACAATCCACATCCGGCTGCTGGACGGTCGAGAGTTCGAGTATTCTGCGGACATGCTGGAAAAAGTGGATCTCTCATATTGTATCAGCATCCATAAAAGCCAGGGCGCTGAATTCCCGGTAGTCATCATCCCGATACTGAAGGAGCACTACATCATGCTGCGCCGAAATCTGCTGTATACCGCGATTTCCCGAGCCAAGGTAAAAGTGATCCTGATTGGTCAGAAACAAGCGGTCTTTATGGCCATTCACAAGAGTGATGTGGACAAGCGTAATACCATCCTGTCCGATCGGATTGTGGCCTACTATGCCCGCGAGAAACAGAATTTGGTTGGTTAAGTCCGGAGGAACAGGTGGTATCGATGCCCCTGTTCCTCCATCAGAATGGAGGTTATTTTATCATGACGGAAACTGTGACAAAGAAAATCCCTACGATCAATGCGGTTGAAGGATTTGACCCAGCGGAATTTACCCGGAAACTGCCCAACGAAGATGGTAGCACAAGCCTTTATCTGGATGTGAAATACAGACTTCTGTGGTTCCGGCTACACCGGCCCCAGGGCAAGATTGTGCCGGACATCGTCCATGTTGACGAGAAGTCGGCTGTTGTGAGCTGCAAGCTGTACGAGGATAAAGCGGACGCCGCCGACCAATTCCTGGCGCAGGCCTCAGCTCAGAGATTCTGCTCTGAAGAGAAGTACGGCGACCGCTATCTGGAGATCGCAGAAACGGCGGCAATTGGACGCGTGCTGGCTGCTGCCGGTTATGGCACGCAATTCTGCGGCAATACGGATATGCTGTCCGGCATTATCGCAGATGCACCCATTGAAATGATGGATGCGGAAGAGGATGTGCCGGCGTCTCAGATCAGCAGCAGTACAATGCCCCAGCCGGCGCCCGCTTCGGTAACCCCGAGTCCTAAGCCGATTCCCACTACACAGCCGCCCCAGCAGACTACACCCATGTCTTTGGATGACTATCTGAACACCATGACGCTGGAGGATGCCAAGGCAGTGAAAGTGGATTGTGGCTATAATGCCGGAAAGACGCTGGGCGAGGTGGCGATGCGGAAACCAAGTGATCTGGATTGGTATGTTCAGAAGTACAATGGGCGAAATCTGGCGCTGAAGGCCGCTGCGATCCTTCTGGTCAATGCGGCAGCTCAGAGAGCCAGCTAAGGATGCAGCCCGTGAGAAGAGGTGATGCTATATGGGTGTTTCCAATCATCTGCCATGCAATATTGAAGATGTGGTAGACTTGCTCAGCATTCCCGTTGTTCGCAGTTCCGGGACACAACTGCATTGCAGATGTCCGTTCTGTGATGACCGAAAGGCGCACCTCAATATCAATCTGAGCAAAAATGTGTTTCGCTGCAATCGCTGTGGAACGGGCGGCGGTGTACTGCACCTCTACGCTGAAGTGAATAACATCTCAATAAACACAGCGTATGAGGAACTGTGCCGGATTTTCCAGTCGGGAGAAAAGGCACCGGAGCATCCAGTCCGCAAGGCTCAGACGAAGGTAAAGCAGAGTAAGCCGGCCCTTGAACTGGCCTCCGTTGAGGCCCGGGACAATACCTACAGCAACTTGCTCTCCATGCTTTCCCTGGGCACCGCTCACCGGGAATCCCTTTTGGGCCGAGGACTCTCTGGCAGCGAAATCATACGGCTTGGTTATAAAACTACGCCGGCTGTCAGATCCGCTAAAATCGTGACGGAGTTGCTGGAGCGTGGCTGTGACTTGAAAGGTGTGCCTGGTTTCTATGTGGATGAAGAGACCGGACAGTGGAAACTGGATATTCGAGCCACCGGTATCATGGTTCCGGACAGGAACTGCGAAGGGCAGATTGAGGCTATCCAAATCAGGTTGGACAAGGATAATCATTCCAAGTTCAACACACTGACCAGTGTGGACAAGTATTATGGGGCAACGGCTTCGTGTTGTCCACATTTTGCTGGTGTAACCGGTGAGGAAGATGCCGTCTATCTGACGGAGGGCGTGATGAAGGCCGACATTGCTCGATACTTTTCCACAGTTCTGGGCCATCCCTGTGCATTCGTTGGGTTAACCGGTGTCTCAAATATCAATCAGTATGTGCGAATGCTTGAGGAACTGAAGCGATTTGGGATCAATACCATCAAAGTTGCCTTCGATATGGATCTCCATGTGAATGAAAATGTTCGCAAAGCTCGTGATCGAGTGATCCAGGTCGGATGCGAAAATGGATTCGAGGTTATCCCAAAACGCTGGAGCTCGAACTATAAGGGCATTGATGATCTGCTGCTCTCCTTTATTGAGCGCCGGCGGATCACGGATTCGATTTTTGGAAGGTTATAAGCAAAGGGGACTGTGTATGGAGACGTACGCAGCCTCCTTTCTTACCGTATGAGTGGAGGAATTTAACCATGGAAGAGTTGAAAATCTTTTTTTCTGATTTGAATGAGGAGACACAGCAGCGTGTCTTGAAATTCTACGGCATTGCTGATCCCAAACAAGGGAATTTCGATTCGGATATTGTCCCGCTGTTTATCCTGGAATGCCCTGAGGAGGGAATGTGATATGGGATACAGAAGCAACTTCTTGCTGACGGCAAAACCGATGACGGAAGATCTCTATCAGAGAATCAGCGATGAACTGAAACAGTATGTTCCGTACATCATGTGTGAGTGCATGGAAGACGGGGCTGGGGTTTGGCTGAATGAGGACGATACATGGTATAGCTGCCAGAGTGATATGATTCAGCTCTCCAAAGACTTCCCTGACACTTTTTTTGAACTGTCTGTCGAAGGTGAAAATCACAACGATGACTGGAGAGCCTATTTTTCCGATGGTAAGTATCAGGTAAACGATGCTCTGTGGCTGTTCTGGCCATTTATCCCAAGCGAACTGCGCGAGGATCACTCGGACGAGGACGCTTTGGACTATGCCGGTTGTGTCAGGCTTGAGCATCTGAAAGTGACAAGGGCAGCAATTTATCATAGCCTCCGAATACTCTTAGCAAAAGACGAAAAGGACTTTCCATGGAATGAAGATTTGATCCAGGCAGCTGAGGCTATGTGCAGAGAATTCCTTACATCAAAAGGTTTTGCAGTTCCAGCGGCTGAGCAGCCTGATGGCAAGCAGGAAAAAGACGGAGGAAACGATGATGAACGAGAAAAAACATGAACGTTTTATCCGCATTGTTGAGCGGCGTATGGATGTCCTGATCAACGATTTTGAGAAGTTGGGAAACTGCGCTTCCAAGGTGTCGTATGACTATACTGAAGAAGAGGTTACGCGTATTGTGGAGGAGCTGGAACGGCAGGTTGCGTTGCTGCGTGAACGCTTTGCCGGAAAGAAGAGCTTTACTCTTTCAGTGGATGCCAATACACCCGAGCAATAGAAAATTGTACAGAGGCAATTCCAATAATCTGACCAATTGCCCAAGCATTATTGTAAAAGACAAAGACGCCTGTGCTGAGCATAGGCGTCTTTCATTTTGGGCCAAAGCATAGGGAAGCACCAGAATTACAATGAAAAGGCCGAAGAAAGGGGCAAGGTTCAGTTCACTTTTTCTCCATTTATATAAAGGGATATTTTATGCTCAGTCAGGAGGTGTTTCTCTTGGAACTCTACTCGCGCAGTCAGGCCGCTGCCATGTTGGGAATCACAGTACGGAAACTGGATATGCTCCGCGCCAATAGACTGATTGGCTATTACCAGCCATACCCTGGAGGGAAGGTACAGTTTTCGCAGGCTCATATTGAGAAGTATCTCCAGCGGATTGAAAAGCCGCCCAGGGCAATTACCAAGTCCAGATAGGTAGTCACTACCATGCATGGAACTGGAAAATCGAAAAACAGAACAAAACAGCGCGAACGGTGCGGTCCGGTTTTTACAACAAATAATAAAAAGCACTTGAAAAGCAGATGCAAAAAGGCCTCCTGGTAATTAGAGGTGCTGTCACCCCTAATTACCAGGAGGCCTGTAAAGTGATCGATCGGATTTAAGATGGTTCAGCAAAAAATGAACGGCTCAGCTGTCCTGCAGCGTGTATTGTTTGAACACATCCATCAGTTCTGCGTTGGTGAGATATTCACACGTTTCACCGCTTTCGCAGGTCACCGTCACAGATTCTACAGCAGCATTGCTCCACTGGAACTCCGTTCCTCCCACCACCGGCATTAGTGTCAGGTGATTGGGAACCGCATTATACAACTCGCAGTAGCACCAGCCGATATTCTGTTCCGTGAGCATTTGCAGAACTGTGTCGTGGTAGGCAACCACCACATCATTGTCCCAGTTCACATTGGCACCGAAGATACCGAACTCACTGACCATGAAGCCTACGCCGTATTGGGCGGCGATGTCCTGGTAGGGCTGGACGTCCACACGGTAGAGTTCGGCGCCGTCAATCATCCGGTCCTCGCTGTTGGTGTAGGTGCCATCCTCCCGGACGATGAGGGGCAGGGGCTCGCTACGATCGGGGTAATCGCCAATGTCATGGGGCACCATGACCACGTCGCCCATGGCGCCGCTGATGATAATGGTGTCGATTTTGGCGTAGCCGCCCTCGGAAATTTGAATCTCCACCTCGGCGGTTCCCTGGGGCAGGGTCATCGTATAAAGCTGCTCAAAATACTGGAAATTGCCGTCTTCCGTCGGAACTCCGCCGGAGAGCACCACCGTTTCCACCGGCGCCCCATCGGCGCGGACGGAGATTTCCGTACCCTCCATGCCGTCCCAGACATGGAGCGACAGCGCTGCGCCGGAAAGATCGCCCTGAATCACCAACGGTACGGCCCCGTCCTGCACCATGCCCATGGGGAACCAGGGCTGGGGCCAGGAGGGGACAGCGTAGGGATTCTGTTCGGCGTATTCATAGCCGGTGGTGGCAATGTACTGGGGATAATAGGGGTGACAGCCGATGCCGACGCCTATGGAAGCCACCGCCTGTACCCAGTCTGGGTTAGGGTTCGCCGGGAATGCGTGGAGCAGCACCCGCTGGGCATCCGCCATCCTGACAGCGGACACCAGCTCACTCAGCTTGCTTTCTGCATAGGCGAGATTGTCCTCCTCCCCAGGCTGGATCTCATTGCTGAGATCGAATGTGAGATACCGGCTGGGGATCCCCGCATAGCGTCGTGCCAGCATGGTCCAGTAGTCTTGTACCATGGCCCACTGGGCGTCATTGGACGCAATGGAGTCGTCCGTTTTGTCATTGCCGCCTTCATCCAGATAAAAACTCATGGCAATCTGAATGTGGACGCCGTATTCCATGCCCCAGGCGATGAGCTGATCCAGATCCCGCAGCTCGTTTTCGTTGACCAGACGGCCGTCCTCCGGGTAGTCCGGGAACCGGAGGGTGGAGAAGCTGAAAAAGATCCGGGCAAAGTTGAAGCCATTGTCAGCCAGAAACTGGATATCTGTCTCTCGGAAGTCGGTGCAGAAATTGCTGCCGCCGTCATTCTTGCTGCTGCCAAGACCGGCGCCCTTCCACTCGGCAGGCAGCTGGGCCTGGGTCACTTCCGGCAGATCGGATTCGGCGTTCAGCAGGTCGTCGGTAATGATGCCTTTGTCATAGGTACCCACGTCCGAGAGCTGCATATACACGCCCTCCGGCTCCAGCGTGGCCGGACTCAGCTCTCCCAGCCGCAGGACGGCGCAGATGGCCTCTTCCCGGGTCAGCGGGTCCTGGAGATGGGCGGACTTCCCTTCAAAGTCATAGGGATAGATGGCCTGACCGCTGACCTGGGAAATCATTACAGCGCAGGTGGTGAGACCGCCCCACATGTAGTTGCCATCGCACCATGCAAATCCAGTCTCTTCCCAGCCGGGAAACAGCGGATAGTCCCAGGTGGGCGTGTCACTGTTGCTGTCCAGCTGCTCCATGACAGGTTCGATGTCCAGATGGAAGAAGTTCTCGGGCGCATTCTGCTCCATGAGTACCATAGCATAGGCCGTGGCCAGGATGCCGTCCTCCCGCTGCATTTCCTCATCGGATTCAGCGGCAAGGGCAATAGTTTTCTCCCACTCACCCAGGCGGCTTTTATCCCAAATGCTAATCAGGTTGGTCAGCATCTGGCTATACTGCCGGAAGGTAATGCCGGCATCGTAGTCCTCCTGGATCTCCTCCGGTACCAGACCATAAGAAATGGCGCGGCTTACTTCGTCAGAACCCTCAGACGTCACCATCTCGGATGTTGACTGCTGGGAATTCTGCTCTCCCCCACAAGCGGGAAGAAACAACAGCATGGCACACGCCAGAAAAAGAGCCACCAAATGTTTCATATATAAAAGACTCCTTACAAAAATCCTATCTCTCTATTCATTATATATTACTTGCATGGTCGGGGCTTTGCAAGCGGTTCTGTCAGGAATCTTCCGGGAAAGCTTGCAAAGCCGTAGCGGTTGTCACGGTGGTTCCGTACAAAATCGTGCCAGAAAAGACCCTGCAACACAAAAACGGGAATACATACGATCGATAGAGCATCTGGGATTTCCGCAAGGGACAGCCTGTTTTGGTAAAATATCCTTTCGCTTTCGGACGATGGCAGTTATAATGAACACAACGACTGCGCGTGGGATAGCAGAGTTCCTGCCGTTTCCCACTGACTTCACACAATATTTGGAACAGGAGGTGCTGTGTGTTGAGAAAACCACATGGGATGCCAGTTTTATTGGTGCTGGCCGTTATATTGTTACTGTCCGGGTGTGCCGCAGATCCGGGGGTGGGGCTCCGGGACGAGAGTGGGGATAACGCCGCTGCTGCCACGGCCCTGCTGGAGGAGGCAGTGGCACGGCGGGAGGCCATTGTCAACACATCCACGGAGATTGTATGGAGTGAGACCTTCACCCCCGGCGAGACCTACACCGGTACAGCCTACTACGTGTCCAACCAGGGCGACGACGGAAACGACGGCCTCAGCCCCGAGACCGCCTGGGCGACCCTGGCCCGGGTCAACCAGGCTTCGCTGGCGTACGGCGACGCGGTGTTCTTTGAGCGGGGCGGCGTCTGGCGGAACACCACCGTGGAGACGAAGGAAGGGGTCACCTACTCCGCCTACGGGGAGGGGGCAAAGCCCCGGATCTGTGCCTCTCCGGAGAACGGAGGAGATTCGACTCTCTGGTCGCTCTGGTGGGAGGGAGAAAACGGGGAGAATATCTGGCTTTACCATCGGGATATGCCCGACTGCGGCGCCATCGTGCTGAACGAGGAAATCGTCGCCCAGAAGGTGCTGGGCTACTGGAGCGGGAAGGAGTTTCTCCACTACATCGGCCCCGCCAACTGGACGCCGGACGAATTTGACCTGGAGGAACAGCTCTCCCAGGCCCCCTTCGATGTGACGACGGAGCTGACGGAAAACCTGACCTTCTTCTCCAAAGCGGACAGCACCCTGCCAGATACCCTGCCGGTCTTTCTCACCGGCTGGGAGTGGGATGGACTCACCCCCGTGGGGGAGCTGTACTTCCGCTGTGACGAAGGAAATCCCGGGGAACTCTATGGAAATATTGAGTTCCAGACCCAGTGTCCCCTCTTTGACTACGTTGCCGACGACTGCGTGCTGGACAACTTGTTTATCGGTTTTGCCGGAGACGGGGTGGTGACCGTGGGAGAAGGAGATGGTGTGACGATCCAAAACTGTGAGGTCGGCTGGGTAGGCGGCATCGTCGGAATTTACAACACTGGAAATGCGTCAACCGGCTATGGAGCCGGGATCCAGCGTCTGGCGGGTGGCATGGGCGGAGGAAATCACGGTACACGGTTTCAGAACAACTATGTCCACCATATGTATCACGCCGGCGGCGGTATTGAAACGTTTGAGGAACAGGGTTTTGAATCCGGCAGCGTCTATGGAGTACAATTTGTAGGGAATCTCTTTTATCAATGTTCTTCCGGTCTGACCTTTTTCAACTGGGATGAGGAGCCGAACCCGGAGCGCAAGTTTGTGGACTGCATCTATGAGGACAACTGGGTGCTCTTTACCGGCCTGGAGGACTGGATGGATCAGAGCTATTCCCCAGCCTTCTCCCATGAGGGCGGTCCCAATCTCCAGGAGGGATGTGCCATCCGGAACAATGTGTTCTTCGTGGCCCGTTCCGCCATCGTCTATATTCAGGAATATGTGGAGGAGTACTTTCCTGACTTTGAGGGCAACACCTATGTGCAGTACGCCGATATTCCCCTGATCCACAGCGACAGTGAGAATCTGGACATGGACTACTACGATCCCCAGGCCGCTATGGAGGTGCTGGGGGACGAGTCCGGCACAGTCATCCTCTTGAATGAGGACATCTGGAGTAATCGCCTGGAGTAACTGGTAAGCAAATTTACCAGCACAAACGACCCCAACCAGGCCAACGACCCTGGCGCAGCCCGGGAAACGGAATCCGCCATCGGTGTGGTGACTGGCGGCCCGGATGTTACCTTGAACGGTACGAACCGCAGCAAGACGTAGCTTGTGCCGGATACTGCGTTTTTGGGCGTGTATAGCCTCTATGTCAATGACACAATGACCTATCCCAAGCATGACATTGGAGTAGATGACAGCTGGAGCCTGTGGCCCGTGAGCGGCAGCGCCAATAGCCATCATATCAGAAGACAGCACGCGCGGCAGAAGTCTTGCCACGCGTGCTGTTCTATTACATTCGAAAATACTGTATCCTTATCCAAGAAACTCCGCCTGCTTACCACCATTTTGGGAGGGCGCTCGTAACCTCTTTTGTAACCTCAAACGTGAAAATTAAGTTTTGTAACCTCTAAATAACCCTATATATTGTGTCCAAAATTAGTCTAATGAACTATATATAGTACCACGTTGCAACGACGGAATGCGAATGGCAAAAAACAAGTTTAGAACAATTAGATAGAAAAATCCCGGAAAACCGAGGTTTTCCGGGATAATTTGAAACATTTTAGCGCTTGGAGAACTGAGGAGCACGCCGCGCGGCTTTCAGGCCGTACTTCTTACGCTCCTTCATACGAGGATCGCGGGTCAGGAAGCCGGCGGCCTTCAGAGCGGGACGGAACTCGGGGTCCACGTTCAGGAGGGCGCGGGCAATGCCGTGACGGATGGCGCCGGCCTGGCCGGTCACGCCGCCGCCCACGACGGTGGCAACGATGTCCACCTTGCCGACGGTGCCGGTGGTGTTCAGGGGCTGACGGACCACCATCTTCAGGGTGTCCAGGCCGAAGTAATCGTCGATGTCACGGCCGTTGATGGTGATGGCGCCGGTGCCGTTGGGGAACAGGTGCACACGGGCCACGGAGGACTTCCGGCGGCCGGTGCCGTAGAGATAAGGCTTCTTGCTCTTATACATAGTTCAGTTTTCCTCCTTATTCCGCGGTCCAGGCCTCGGGCTTCTGAGCGGCCTGGTTGTGCTCAGCGCCGCGATAGATGTGAAGCCGGGTCAGAGAGTCCTTGGTGACGATGTTGCGGGGCATCATGCCGCGGATGGCCACCTTCATGGCCAGCTCGGGCTTCTCCTGCATCAGGATGCGATACTTGGTCTCCTTGAGGCCGCCGGGATAACCGGAGTGAGTGCGGTAGTACTTCTGCTCGCCCTTCTTGCCGGTCAGGACAGCCTTCTCGGCGTTGACGATGACCACGAAGTCGCCGCAGTCAGCGTGGGGAGTGTACTCGGGCTTGTGCTTGCCGCGCAGCAGGGTGGCGGCGGTGGCAGCGGTCTTGCCCAGGGGCTTACCGGCCGCATCGAGGATGTACCACTTGCGGACGATGTTTCCCTTGTTGGCCATAAAAGTGGACATAGGTGAAACCTCCATTGCTTTTATATCTTCCAAATCTGGATTTAACAGAATCAAAGCTCCACCTGTACAAGTGGAGCGTTTTGTATTATAATGCACTCGTTTCAAACTGTCAACGGCTTTTTTCATGTTTTTAATTTACAAATATGAAATCTCCGTTTTTCTCTTGTTTTCTCTCTTATACTCTCTCGTTCTAATTTTCATTTTTCAATTTATTTTTGCGAAAAAGTGAGGTTTCCCTATGAACACCAAGCTCCTGAGCTATGTCCGCCGCTGTGTGGAGGACTACGACATGATCAAGCCCGGCGACCGGATCGCCGTGGGCGTGTCCGGCGGAAAGGACTCCATTACCCTTCTGGCCGGCCTGGCCGGTCTGCGTACCTTCTACCCCGTGCCCTTCACTGTGGAGGCCTTCACCCTGGACATGGGCCACGTGGACGGCGGCGAAGGCATGGACTTTACGCCGGTGGCAGAGTTCTGCAAAGAGCTGGACGTCCCCTACACCATCCTCCCCTCCGAGATTCACCACATCATCTTTGACCTGCGGAAGGAGAAGAACCCCTGCTCCATGTGCGCCAAGATGCGCCGGGGCGCCCTCCACAACGCCCTCATGGACCACGGCATCCACAAGATCGCCCTGGGCCACCACTTTGATGACGCGGTGGAGACCTTCTTCCTCTCCCTCTTCTACGAGGGCCGCATCTCCTGCTTCCAGCCGGTGACCTATCTGGACCGGACCGACATTGTGCAGATCCGCCCCCTCCTCTATTTAAGCGAGGCCAGCATCCGCACCATCGCCGCCAAAGAGGGGTATCCGGTGGTCCACAATCCCTGCCCCGCCGACGGCTTCACCAAGCGGCAGGAGATTAAGGAACTGGTCCGCAGCCTGGACAAGCAGTACCCCGGCCTGAAGCAGCGGGTACTGGGGGCCATGCAGCGGCTCCCCCTCCCCGAGTGGGGCCCGGTGAATCCCCGCCGCCGCCCCCTGCCCGACACCGATGACGCCGTGGTCTGAGCACCCGCGTTTTTTATCCTCATGCTATGGTTTGATTTTCCTGTTCTCGCTTATTTTCTCAAAAATTTTTGTTACATTTTATTGCCTTCCCGGGAAATGTCTGCTATTATATTCCTCGACACGAAATATTTCTCTGAAATATATCTGTTGTCTCCATTTTCTCAGACAGACAGAGCTGATTCTGTATGATATGAAAGGGAGCATTTCCATGGGCGCCTCCAAATCCGGAAAGAAGAATATGTGCACTCCCAGCCGGAAAGGCAGACATTCCCACCCGGCTGCCGCATGGAAATGGGGCGTAGCCGCGCTTCTGGTCTGCCTGTGTGCGGCTGCAGCAGTACTGGCTGCGGTCAGGCCATGGCAGAGACATATTCAGCTGCCTGAAACGCTGACTGCCACCAGCGTTCTGGTTCTGGACGAACATGGCGGCACCATGGCCGAGCTGGATGCAGACGTCCCCCGCTCTCCCTCCAGCCTGACCAAAATGCTCACTCTCTATTTAATTTTTGATGATCTGGAGTCCGGGACTTTGCACCTGGACGACACCATAGCCATAACCCCCGATATGGCCAACACTCCCGGCTCCAAGTACGGCCTGCGCCCGGGACAGGTCGCGACAGTAGAACAGCTTCTGGCAGGCGCCATTCTCAACAGCGGCTGTGACTGCATCCAGGCCCTGGTTACCTTATCCGCAGGCACCGAGGCGGACTTCGTGGCAAGGATGAATGAGGCTGCCGGAACGCTGGGCATGAAGGGCTCCCATTTTGTGAATGCTACCGGTCTGGACGCTGCTGACCACTATATGACTGCCCGGGATCTGGGGCGTCTGGCCCGGCGTCTTGTGGAGGACCATCCGGAGTATCTGGACTACTCCGCCCAGGCTGAGATGGAGATTGACGGACTGGCATTTCAGAACCTAAACCGGCTGGTAGGCTCTGATCCCCGGGTGCTGGGCCTCAAGACAGGCACCACCCGCATCGGCGGAAACAATCTGGTCACCTACGCCCGTGAGGGCGAGGAGGCCTGCTACATTGTCCTGCTGGACAGTGTAAGCGAGACCCGGCGCTTTGCCGAGACGCAGGACCTGCTGGATCTGGTATTTGGAGGCGAGCACTGATGGCGGGAGGACATAACGGCAAAAAAGCCGCACGGACCTGCCGGGCTCCCGGCCCCCGAACCAATACGCCTCTCTTTTTCCTGCTCGCAGCGCTGCTGCTGCTTTTTGGCGGATACTACGACGCCATGGTCTTTGCAGCCGCCGCGCTTCTGGCGGTGCTTCTGGCCTTCTCCATTCACCGGGCAGGCGCGCTGACCCTGCCCAGGGGTCCCATTCCCTGGCTTCTGGCCGGGTTGTTTCTGTGTTCGCTGGTCACCCTGCCTGCGGCCATCAGTCCGGGCATGGCGCTGACAGGCGCGCTGCGCTGGCTGGCAGCCCTGCTCTTTTACCTGTATGCCGCCACCTATACCCAAGAGGAGCGGGCGCTGATTCTGGACAGCACCGCTATGCTGGGCGCGGTTATGGCTGCAGTGTCGGTCTTCCTCTTCGCGGCCACCCGGTTCACCGGCGGAACGGACGCCAACGGCCGGATTGACGGCTTCTTCCAGTATGCCAATACCTACGCCTTATTCCTTCTGGCCTGTCTGGTGCTCCTTCTCCTGAAGTCGCGGCGCCCTATGGATTGGCCAGCTATGGCGGCTCTGCTGCTGTGCATTTTTCTCACCGGCTCCCGTGGCGTCTTTTTGCTGCTGCTGGCGGCCGGTCTTTTTCTGGCCATCCGTGCTCTGGTAGTAAAGCGGCAGATACGCCCCGTCCTGCTGGGCGTGGGGGCGCTGGCGGTGCTGGGTGTGCTGGCCGTTGTGTTCAGCGGCGGACTGGTGCTGCGGCGTCTGGCAGCCATTACACTGGATTCCTCCAGTCTCAACGGCCGCCTGCTCTATTATCTGGACGGACTGCGCATACTGTCGGCACATCCTCTGGGTATCGGCCGGGGCGGATATCTTTACCTCCAGCCGCTGGTTCAGACCGGCCCCTACATTCTCAAATCCATCCACAACGAATATCTTCAAGCCGCGCTGGACGGCGGAGTTCTGTCCGGTGTGCTGATGGCAGCCCTGGTGTGCGCCGTTGTATTCCGCCGGGGCGCCCCCCTGCGTGAGCGTCTGACTGCCGCTCTGCTGGGACTCCACGCATTCATTGATTTCGATTTTCAGTTTTTTGCCGTACTCTGTCTGCTTCTCCTGTGCGGTCTGGGCACAGAGAGCCGGGCCCTCCGGCCCGGAAAGGGCGCGGTATGGGCTGCCGGCAGTGTGCTGGCTGCAGTGTTCGCCTTTTTTACTCTGCCCTATGGCTTCTCCTTCTTCGGCAGCAGCGGCACGGCCTATGCCCTCTGGCCGTTTGATCTCTCGCTGGCGGAAAACCGTCTTCAGCACTGTGAAAATCTGGATGAGGCAGGTGCTGTTGCCGACCGCATCCTGGCTGGGACCGATACCTCCATGCTGGCCTGGGACTGCAAATTCGCCCAGGCCGCTGCCCAGGCCGACTATCCGGCCATGGCAGAGTACCGATATCAGTATCTGCGCCTCAATCCCTACCGCCCTGAGGTATATGAAGAAATGGCTACCCTTCTGGAGAACGCCTGTCAGGAGGCGCCGGAGGAAATCGCTTTGTATAAGACGCTGGCGGAACAGACACAACAGCTTTTGGAGGAGGTGTATCAGCGAACGAGCCCTCTGGCCCATAAGATTGTGGACCGGCCCGATTTTTCTTTCCGTCCCGCGCTTCTTATAAAACTGCAAGACATAGAAGAGAGGTATTGAAGAAATGCGTTGGAACAAAAAACTGCTCTCCGCTCTTTTGCTGGTGGTCATGCTCTTCACCACCCTGCTCCCCGGCGCAGCTGCCGCTGAACTCTCCGCTACTTATGAGAAGGCCAGCTTCTATGACATCGCCACCACCGCTTACTCCCGCATGCTCATGTTCCAGAACGGCGTGACCGCCGCTGCCAATGCTCAGAACCAGTACGGCCTCATCGACGCAGCCGGCAACGTGAAGGTGGATTTCTAGTACAGCCGGCTGGATGCCACCGGCGGCGGCTACTTCATCGCCACCAAGAGCCATGAGGCGACCGACCAGTGGGGCTTCTCCTACACCGAGGAGGAGCAGGGCATTATGGACAGCACCGGTAAGATGGTCTATCCCATGGGCAAGAACTACATCTCCATGCAGAACAAGACCATCTGCATCTACCCCAGCAGCGGCGACGCCGTCTATTACACCGCCGATATGAAGCCCTCCACCGAGAGCGCCTATTACGGTGAGAGCACCGACAGCGGCATCCAGGTCGCAGGCTATGACTGGGTGACCGAGCTGGCCCCCGGCTATTACGAGGGTTACAGCTGGGAGAATGGTTCCGCCCTGCTGGACAGCAGCTTTAAGGTTGTGGTGCCCGCCGGGCAGTACGACTACCTGCGCCTTCTGGGTGTCTCCAACGGTATGCCCTATATCGCCGGCGAGAAGTATGACTCCAACCAGTCCTGCGTCATCGACGGCACCGGCAAGGTCATCATCCCCATGGGCAGCTATTCCTACATCGGCGGCGTCAGCCCCAACGGCAAAATTGCTGTGAGCACCTGGACCATGGACAGCAACGGCAACCCCACCAGCTGCGTCTCCAAGCTCTACGACCTGACCGGCAAGGAGATCAAGACCTGGAATGACCGTGAGGTCACCACCGAGACCTACTTCCGCGACCTGGCCTTCACTCTGGACGGCGAGAAGTACGGCACCATGGACGAGACCGGCAAGGTCGTGATCCCCAACCAGTTCGATACCCTGACCAGCGCCAACGATCTTACCAAGGTAATCGTGGGCAACCAGAGCACCGAGGACGAGTGGTCCTATATCTGGGGCATGTACACCGCCGACGGCCAGAAGATTCTGGACGCCAAGTACACCGAGCTGAAGATTCTGGGCGACGGTTACTTCCGTGCCTGTGACGGCACCCACTACGGCATTGCTGACGGCTCCGGCAAGTTTGTGGTCCCCCTGTCCTACAGCCAGCTGCGCGTCTACTGCCGCGACTTCATCGAGGCCGTGGATGACAACGGCGGCTCCAAGGTCATCAACGTGAAGAACGAGGAGATTATCCCCCAGTCCCTGGAAGAGCTGTACGTCTACAACGACTACAACGATTTTGACTATAATTCCGGCTGGTATAACGCTCTGATGTCCTCCTACGACGGCTATGAGGGCTATGTCCTGCCCTTCCGCGTCAAGACTGCCAGCGGCTACTCCACCTACTACGTGGACTACACCACCGGCGAGTCTCTGGGCAGCCTGCCTGTTCTGGCCTCCAACATTACCTCTGACGGCCGCTTTGTCTACCGCGACAACGCCACCGGCCTGTATGGCTTCGGCCGGCTGGATCAGGGCAGCTTCGCCAACCCCGACGCCCCCTCCAGCACCAACGCGCCCAAGGTGGCCTATGCCACCACCTACTCCATCCTGGTGGACGGCAAGCCTGTGGAGTTCAAGGCCTACGCCCTGAAGGATGAGAAGGGCAACGACACCAACTATCTGAAGGTCCGCGACGTGGCCTACATCCTCAACGGCAGCCAGGCCCAGTTCAATGTGGATTGGGACGGCGCTGCCGGCAGCATCGTCCTCCAGACCAAGACCCCCTACACCACCGCCAACGGCTCCGAGATGGCCGCCACCTTCTCCGGCAACCAGCCCTATCAGTCCAATCCCGCCACTGTGCTGGTGGACGGTGAGAAGACCAGCTTTGACGCCATCACCCTCACCGACTCCTCCAACAGCGGTCACACCTACTTCAAGGTCCGCGATCTGGGCAAGTATCTGGGCTTTGAGGTCACCTGGGACAGCGCCAAGGGCGCCATTGTGATCGACACCACCAAGCCTTACAGCGGCACCTAATCTGCCCGATTCTTCTCTGCGGCCCTGCCGGATATTCCGGCTGGGCCGCTCTGTTTTCAAAACAGCAGGCCTGGATTCCCATATGGGAATCCAGGCCTGCTGTACTATTGCTTTTCTGTTTTTTACTTGTACTGACGGCCCAGGGCGTCGGCGGTGAGGATAGCGGCGTACACCTTGTCGGCGGTGACCTCCATGGGCATGTTGTGGATGGTCTCGCCGGGCACGGAGGCGGCCTCGGCCACGGCGCGGATCACCTTGGGGTCGGCGTCGGCCAGGCCCAGATCGGCCAGGGTGGTGGGCAGACCCACGCTCATGCAGAAGTCCAGTACCTCTTCGATCTGCTCCATATCGGCGTTCTGGAGCACCAGCTGCACCAGGGTGCCGAAGGCCACCTTCTCGCCGTGATAGAGGCTGTGGGTCTCGGGGGCCACGGTGAAGCCGTTGTGGATGGCGTGGGCGCCGGCCAGGCCGCCGGACTCAAAGCCGATGCCGGAGAGGTAGGTGTTGGCCTCGATGATGTTCTCCACGGCCTTGGTGCACACGTGGTTCTCCACGGCCAGCTTGGCCTTCAGGCCGTCGGACAGCAGGGTCTCGTAGCAGGCGCGGGCCAGCACCAGGGCGGCGTTGGTGATCTTGCCGCCGGCGCAGGTGGAGGCGTTGGAGTCCGCGGTGGCCTGGGCCTCGAAGTAGGTGGCCAGGGCGTCGCCCATGCCGGACACCAGCAGACGGGCGGGGGCCTTGCTCACCACGTCGGTGTCCACCAGCACCACGTTGGGGTTGGCGGGCAGCCACAGGTACTCCTCAAAGACACCCTCGTCGCTGTAAATCACGGACAGGGCGGAGCAGGGGGCGTCGGTGCCCGCGATGGTGGGCACGATGACCACAGGCTTGCCGGCGTAGTGGGCCACGGCCTTGGAGGTGTCGTGGATCTTGCCGCCGCCGATGCCCACCACCACGGTGGCGCCCAGCTCATCCAGCTGGCTCTTCAGGCGGTTGATCTCGTTCTTGGAGCACTCGCCGTTAAAATACTCAAAGTGGACGGTGCAGCCCGCGGTCCTGAAGCTCTCCTCCACCTGTCCGCCCACACGCTGGTAGCCGGACTTGCTGATGAGCACGAAGGCATGTTCGCCCAGAGGACGGGTGTAGGTGCCGATATTGCTCAGCTCGCCCTGACCCTGAATGTACTTTCCCGGCGCAATGATGATGTTGGCCATATGTCAGCTCTCCCGTATTTCATATTACGCCCCGCTTTCCCGCAGTGCGGAGCCAAAAGCAGTATATTCCTTTGATAATTATTTGTCAATCTCTTTGCTTCTTTTTCTCTCCTGTTCCGTATGCAGCCCTTCTGTTAACTTATGTTATTGATTCGAATTTGGAAAAAATATAAAATATAAGAAATTATATCCTGTGAGATGGCTCACACTCTGCAGGATATGGGAATGGGAGGTACTTTTATGAAGAAAAAATTTCTGTCCCTGTTTCTGGCCATGGCTCTGGCCCTGGGCCTGGCCGCCCCTGCTCTGGCTGACGCCATGGGCGAGACCCGGGTGGGCTTCCGCTTCGGCGAGACCTTTTACTCTTATGATGCCCCTGCCAGCGGCGCCGGCTGGAGCTATGACGGCGACTACACCATGACCTTTAACGGGCTTAATATCGCAACCCCCGACAATCCCTATGGCGACAGCGGCTATTTCCAGCTGTGTAATCTGGACAAGCCCTTTACCTTTGTGCTGACCAGCGGCACGAGCAACAGCGTCAATACCATGGATTCCATCTATAAGATGGGCAAGACCCTGGAGGACCAGCCCATGGTGACCATCCAGGGCGGGGGCAGTCTCTCCTGCCACCAGCTCACGCTGGGCGACCTGACGCTGACTGACGCCGCTATCACCGCCACCTATTTCTCCTGCTTCAAGCTGACCCTCTCCGGCGGCTCCATCACCACCACCGGCCTGACTGTAAACGACAGCTATACCCTGAACAGCGGCAGCATCCTGGTGGAGCGGGATGAGCCCGCCTTTGAGGGCTTCCGGGTGTATATGGACGATACGGCCGCGGCCAGCTCCCTTGTCTCCCAGTTCAAGGACCAGTACGGCAAGCCTCTTCAGCTCAAGCAGGAGACCTTTGACTGGGGCACCCTGACCAGCATTTATGACAGCGCCGGCGAATACGTAACCTATGCCGTCTGGACCGGCGGCGGCGTCACGCCCCCTACCCCCGCCAAGACTGCCTATGCCTCCACCCAGTCGGTGAAGGTGGACGGCGTGGCCGTGGAGTTCCAGATGTACGCCCTCAAGGACGAGAAGGGCAACGACACCAACTATGTGAAGGTGCGCGACGTGGCATATGCCCTCAACGGCACCGCCGCTCAGTTCAACGTGGGCTGGGACGGCGCGGTGAATCTGGTCACCGGCCAGGCCTACACTGCCAACGGCTCTGAGATGTCCACCCCCTTCAGCGGCAACCGGAGCTATCAGGACTCCACTGCCGCCACCAATGTAAACGGCTCTGCCGCCGCGCTGGATGCCATCCTGCTCACCGACGATGCCGGCGGCGGGTACACCTACTACAAGCTGCGGGATCTGGGCCAGGCTCTGGGCTTTAATGTGAGCTGGAGCGCGGAGCTGGGCGTCTATATCGAGACGGATAAGCCCTACGAGGGTTAATTACACAGAAAGAACGCCGCCCCGGCGCCATATGGCGCCGGGGCGGCGTTCTGTTTTTCGTTTTACTTCATCAGGCTGCACACCAGCTCGGTGTAGGCGGCCGGATCCTCCAGGGGCAGGCCGGCGATGAGCAGTGCCTGGTCGTAGAGCAGCTCGGCGTACTTCCTGGCCTTCTCCGGGTCGGTGTCCACCGCCTCCCGCAGGGCGGCGAAGGCGCCGGAATCCGGGTTGAGCTCCAGCACCCGCTGGGCCTTCATGCCCTGGGCCCGCTCCGGGTCCATGCGGGAGAAGTACTTCTCCATCTCAATGGTCACCGGGCCGTCAGCGGTGAGGCACACCGCGCCCGACTTCAGAATCTTGGATACCCGGGCCTCCTTGATCTTGTCGCCCAGGGTCTCCTTCACGAAGGTGAGCACGTCCTTGCTCTCCTCCGCCTTCTTCTCGGCAGCGGCCTTCTCCTCGTCGGTCTGAGGCAGGGCGTCCTCGTCAGTCACCGGCTTGAAGGACTTCTCATCCCAGGCGCCCAGGGCGTTCATGATGAATTCATCGGGCTCCTCGGTCAGGTAGAGGATCTCATAGCCCTTGTCCAGAATCCGCTCGGTCTGGGGCAGGCGGGCGATCTGGTCCACGCTCTCGCCGCAGGCGTAGTAGACATACTGCTGGTCCTCGGCCATCCGCTGGCGGTACTCGGCCAGAGTGGTCAGTTTGCCGTCCCTGGAGGAGTGGAACAGAAGCAGGTCCTTGAGCATGTCCTTGTGGACGCCGTAGTCCTCCAGTACGCCGTACTTGATCTGGCGGCCAAAGGCAGACCAGAAGGTCTCATATTTGGCCCGGTCGTCCTTCTGGAGCCTGAGCAGTTCGGCCTTGATCTTCTTCTCCAGGTTTGTGGCGATGATCTTCAGCACCCGGGTGTGCTGGAGCACCTCGCGGGAGATGTTGAGGGAGAAGTCGGCGGAATCCACCACGCCCCGGACAAAGCGGAAGTGGTCGGGCAGCAGATCGGCGCACTTGTCCATGATGAGCACGCCGGAGGAGTAGAGCTGAAGGCCCTTCTCGTACTCGCGGGTGTAGAAGTCATAGGGGGCGTGGCCGGGGATGTAGAGCATAGCCTTGTACTCCACCTGGCCCTCGCCGTGGACGTGGACCACGGCCAGGGGATCCTCCCAGTCGCCGTAGTGCTCCTTATAAAAGGCGTTGTACTCCTCAGCGGTCACCTCGCTCTTGGGCCGCTGCCACAGGGGCACCATGGAGTTGAGGGTCTCCCACTGGTCATAGTCCTCCCACTCGGGCTTGTAGTCCTCGCCGGCGTCGGCGGGACGGGGCTTCTGGCGGGACTTGTGCATGAGCATCTGGATGGGGTAGTGGATATAGTCGGAGTACTTCTTCACCAGGTCGTCCAGGCGGTACTGCTCCAGGTACTCTCCGTACTTCTCGTCCTCAGTGTCCGCCTTGATGTGGAGCACAATGTCAGTGCCCGCGCCAGTCTTCTCCGCGGGCTCAATGGTGTACCCCTCCGCGCCCTCGCTCTCCCAGCGCCAGGCCTGGTCAGAGCCGTAGGCCTTGCTGGTGACGGTGACCTTGTCTGCCACCATGAAGGCGGAGTAGAAGCCCACGCCGAACTGGCCGATGATGTCCACGTCGGCCTTCTTGTCCTGGTCCATCTCCTTCTTGAACTGGAGGGAGCCGCTGCGGGCGATGGTGCCCAGGTTCTCCTCCAGCTCCTCCTTGGTCATGCCGATGCCGTTGTCGCTGATGGTCAGGGTGCGGGCAATCTGGTCGGGGGTGAGGACGATCTTGAAGTCGGACCGGTTCAGGCCCACCTGGTCGTCGGTGAGGGCCTTGTAGGCCAGCTTGTCGATGGCATCGCTGGCGTTGGAGATGATCTCACGGAGGAAAATCTCCTTGTGGGTGTAGATCGAGTTGATCATCAGGTCCAGCAGGCGCTTGGATTCCGCCTGAAACTGCTTCTTTTCCATGGTAACTGCCTCCGTATATGAAAAGATTATGATTAACAACATAGCGTTAGCACTCAACGCTCCCGAGTGCTAACGCTATGATAGTCCTTCGTGTGGTAATTTTCAAGGGGGTTCAAAGAAAATTTACAAATTGCCCATTGGAGACGCGAAAAATGCTGTTCACTATCTCAAAGGCACCGGGACAGGTCAGCGTAAAAAAGCATGGTCTCCTCAATCTGAGTTCCGCCAATCAAAGCCTGCTGACATTTGACGCGCTGTCCACCCATGCGCAGATAAAAGCCAAGGGATGGGTTCCCAGACAGGCAGTTGATAACCATGCTCCGCCATCCTTCGGCCAACAGGATCTTACCGGCGGAACGGAAGAGCTGTCGTCCCAGCCCCATGCCCTGGAAGCCCTGCAGGACATACAGGGCGTAAATCTCCCCGGCTCGGGGATAATCTACATCCCGGCTGGGGCCATATGTGCAGAAGCCCACCACGGTATGCTCCTCCACCGCCACCAAGATTTTGTCGCCCCGGCTGATTTCCTGCCGGTATTGCTCTGCTCTGGAGCGGACGGCGTCAATTCTCCCGTCCAGCACGTCGTCGGGCACCAAGCCGGTATAGGTGGTTTTCCATGTATAGGCGTTGACAATGGCAATACCGGTGGCATCCTCCATCTGCGCCTGCCGGACGGTAATCACGTTGTGTTCACCTCTCCTTACATGCTCAGGCTGGCAATGAACTGCCGGGCAGTCCGGGGCGTCCGGCCGGGATGGTGCATCTCCCATGCCGGATACATCCGGCATGGGGCCCCCAAGAGATTTGAATCCGGCGGGACAAGTGAATTGCCCCGCCGTCAAGGTTTTGGGCACAGCCCAAAACGCTTGGACGCGCCAAAGGGCGCGGGAAGTTCGAAATGCTGGGGGCGGTCACATGCTCAGGCTGGCGATAAACTGCCGGGCGGTCCGGGGCGTCCGGCCCGGATGGTGCATTTCGAACTTCACCGCCTCGGCCCGGAGGGTATCACGGTCCATGGTGACGCCGTACAGGTCGGCCATCCGCTCCACCATGTCCAGGAACTCCGGCTTGCCCACCGCCAGATAGGGGATGCGCAGGCCGAACCGCTCGGACAGGGAGGTCTTTTCCGCGATGGTCTCGGTACGGTCCACCTCGTCCCCCACCCGGTCGGAGAAGGTCTGCCGCACCAGGTGGCGGCGGTTGGAGGTGGCATACACCGCCACGTTGGCGGGGCGGCGCTCCAGGCCGCCCTCCAGGATGGTCTTGAGGACGGAATAGGTCTTGTCGTCCTGGTCAAAGGCCAGGTCATCGATGAAGAGGATGAACTTGTGCCGCCGCCCGGCCAGGGAGGGAATCAGGTCGTGGAGCTCTCCCAGCTCCTCCTTCCGCACCTCAATGAGCCGCAGGTCTTCAAAGCCGGGCACCGTGAGCAGGGATTTGACCGTCACCGACTTGCCGGTGCCCGGGTCGCCGTAGAGCAGCACGTTGTTGACCAGATTGCCCTCCATCATGGCCCGGGTGTTGGCAATGACCCGCTCCCGCTGCCTCTCATAGCCGATGAGCTCGTCGCCGCCGGTGCAGTCCGGGTCGGCCACCGGACGCAGGGCCCCGTCCTCCCACAGGAAGGCCCGGTTGCGGGCAAAAAGTCCCGCGCCGCTGCGGCGGTAGAATTCGGTCAGGGAGGCAAAATCAAAGGGCACGCCACCGCTCCAGCGGGGCAGCCTGGCGGGGACTGTGGCCGCCTCCGGAGGCAGCAGGGCGCCAATCCGGCTGAGAATCAGCCCGCCGCTCAGGCCGGAGAGCTGGCAGAGCACCTCCACGTCCCGCTCGGCGGCGCCGGTCAGCTCCCGGTCCTCCCCGCCCCGCTCCACCAGGCGGGGATAGGGCCCGTCCTCATAGCGGAGCTTGTCGTGGAGCCAGTCCCCCAGGGTCCCGTACCCTTCCCGGCGCAGGCGGTAGAACACGGCGGCATACCGCTCCAGGGCCTCGCCGCCCCGGCCGCCGCTGACCGCGTCCAGCAGAGCGGACACCTCCTTCATCAGAGGCTCGTCCATAATATTCCAATAGGCGGACACCCCCAGCAGGGCGTACCGCAGCGCTTCCAATGTCATATCTGGTCCCTCCCGGATGTGTGTTTTTTCCATTTTATGCGCGGCGGCACCGGTTGTCAATGGGTTGTCCCTCCCGGCGGGCAGATGAAAAGAGCGCCGCAGGCCTGAATGCCTGCGGCGCTCTCTGTCTGTCACGGCTCTGACGCCCTGCCGGTCTGTTACGCCTCTTCCAGCAGCATGGGCAGCAGCTCTCTCAGGTTGGAAATCTCATAGGTGGGCGCTGTCTCTCCGCTTTCCCCGCCCTTGGGGTTGTACCAGCAGGTGTCCATGCCGCTGTTGATTCCACCCCGGATGTCCGAGCTGAGGGAATCGCCCACCAGCAGCATGTTCTTGGGGGAAATCCCCTCCAGATGGTCAAACACATAGCGGAAGAAGGGCTCGCCCGGCTTGGCGCAGCCGATCTCCTCCGACACAAACACCTGGGACACCAGCGGCGCCAGCCCCGAGTCGGTCAGGCGCTGCCGCTGGGTCCGCCCCACGCCGTTGGTGGCAATGCAGATGGGATAGCGGCGGCTGAGGGCTGTGCACACCTCCAGGGCGCCGTCGATGAGAAACGCGCCCTTTCCCAGCTCTTCCCGGTAGATACCCTCGGCCATGGGGCCGTCCACCTGCTCACCCAGGGCCTCAAACAGTCTGGCAAACCTGGTGTTGAGAAGTACCTCACGCTCCAGCTCTCCCCGCTCGTAGGCCCTCCACATGTCCTGGTTGATGCCGTGGTAGAGCCTGCGGATCTCATCTGTCAGGGGGTGATTCAGCCGCTGAAACAGCGCGCCCAGCGCCTCATACTCGTTTTTCTGAAAGTCCAGCAGCGTATCATCCAGGTCGAACAGCAGCACCTGATACTTCTTCATGGTACAGCCTCCTTTTTTATTGTCCTCTACATGATACGATACAGAGGGCGATTTTTCAATCACGCCGCTGTACCGCATCACATATTCATTTCCTCACTGCACGGCAATGAGCTGCCCGCTTCTCATCAGCCAGCGGAGTCTGGCGCCTGCCGCCAGCACCTCATAGCTGTTTTTACCCTCCAGGACGGTGAGGTTTGCGGGATACCCGGGACGGATGCCGTACTGCTTCAGGCCCAGCAGCTGGGCGCCCTTGCCGGTGATCATGCCGAACACCGCTTCCACCTGCTCCGCGGTGAAGAACCGCTGGACATAGGTCAGCAGCAACGCCGCCTGCTTCACGTCTCCGCTGCCCAGGGGGTTGAAGAAGTCCCGGATATTGTCCGAGCCGATGCCCACCAGAAGGCCCGCATGGAGCAGCCGCTTCACCGGCGCCAGCGCCCGGGTGGAGATGGCGGTGGGGGCAATGGTGGCCTTCAGATCCACCTGAACCATACGGTCCAGTGCGTCCTCCAGCTCCTCCTCATTCAGGGCCGCCAGCGTGCACATGTGGATGCCGTTGACTCTGCCCTGCATGCCCATCTCCTTCATCCGGTCGGTCAGGTAGGGGAGCAGATAGTCCTTCCGGTTGCCCGACTCATCCAGATGGAACTCCGCCTCCAGGCCCTTCTCAGCGGCCAGCTCCAGGACAAAGTCGATGGCCCGGGTGCCCTCTCCGGCGGCGATGGTGTGGCCGCCCACCAGGTCGGCCCCCATGTCCACCGCCTCACGCAGGAGTTCATGGGTCTTTCCGTCGGCAAAGATGCCCTCCTGGGCAAAGGCGGTAACCTGAACGTCCAGCGTTCCGCGGTACTTCTCCCGCAGGGCCAGCAGGGCTTCCATGCCCTTCAGGCCCACAATGCCGTCCACGTCCACATTGGTACGCACGGCCACCGCGCCCGCGTTCAGCGCCCGGCGCAGCATCCGCTCCGCCCGGGCGGTAATGTCAGGCACGGTAAAGTTGGCCTTCAGCTCCCTGGTCATGGCGCCCTTCTCAGGTCCCGTAACGTCGGCGTAGGGGGCCATCTCATTGAGCAGGCACTTGTCCAGATGCAGGTGGCAGTCCACCAGGCCGGGCACGGTCACGTTCCCTTCCGCGTCAAAGTCGCCGTCCCGGTCAACCTTGCCCACGTGCTCAATCACGCCGTCCCGCACCAGGATGTCCTGCAGCTGGCCGTCCACCAGCGCGTTTTTGATCAGGTGCTCCATAGTCTCACTCCGCTCTGGCGATGCAGGCCACAAGGTTGGCGCCCAGCGGGCCCTGGTGCTCATAGCCGGCGGAGGCCAGAATCATGGTGTCGCCCACCAGGGAGCCCACAATGGCGTTGATCACCGCCTTGGCGAAGATACCCTGATAGCCGACCAGGTAGTCGCTCTTCATGGTGGTGCGGCGGCCGCGGATGGAGCCCATGGCGTCCGCGCCGGCGTTGATGAACATGGTGGCAATGCGCTGACGCTCCTCCTCGGGCAGGTCGTGCTCACAGCGGAGACCGGCCTTGCGGAAGGCCTCACGGGCACCCTCAATATCCAGGGTATCCTGCATCACGCCGTTGCCGATCTTGAACTTGCTCACCGAGTTGACGGAGTTGCCCATGACGATGACCTTGCAGGCCACCTGCTCGTTGCCCGCGGAGGTGGAGGCCACGTTGGAATAGAGCGCCCAGTTGCTGCAGACGGCCTCGTCGGTCACGTCGGCGTCCTGCACCTCGCCCAGGCCCAGGGCCACGCCCAGAGCGGAGGCGCCCTTGGACTTGCTGCCCGCCTCGGCGAAGTTGGTTCTGCAGCACTTCTTTCCGCGGCTGCGGGCATCCTCCAGCCGGGCGGCGGTCAGGTTGGGGCACTTTACCTCAACACAGCACACGTCCTCCACCCGCTCGATGCCGGCCTCCTTCATGGCCTCCCGGACAGCCTCGGCCACCAGGCGGGCCTGGACGGCGGTGCCGTACTCCTCGGGCTTGAGCACGCGGGTGATCTTGATTCCCAGGGCCAGGCGCTTCTCACCGGTGGGCTTGGCATCCACCTCCCGGCGGGTAAAGACCGTGTAGTGGGGGCTCATCAGACCGCCGGTCAGGCCGATCATCAGCATGGGAATCCGGGCGGAGACCTCCTCCCGGCTCATGCCCAGCCGCTCGCTCAGCATGAGCTCGAAGTTCATGGCCGCATAGCCACGGGCGTAGCCGTCACCCTCGGTCTGGGCGATGATGGCGCACACCTCCTCGGCGCG
Source organism: Pseudoflavonifractor sp. (assembly GCF_050943825.1). Taxonomy (NCBI): domain Bacteria; kingdom Bacillati; phylum Bacillota; class Clostridia; order Eubacteriales; family Oscillospiraceae; genus Pseudoflavonifractor; species Pseudoflavonifractor sp. The sequence goes on along the minus strand of NZ_JBMNPX010000016.1, from coordinate 25,387 downwards.
AATGGTGCCGTTGTCAATCAGCTTTGCCAGCTCGGAAACGTCATCGGGGCCCGCCATGGGAAGACGATACACTCCAACATCCATCATAGTTCATTACCTCCTGAAATTGTTTCGTTTTTTCTCTTTCGTTACCTGTCAGGCCACAATTCTGGTGCCTGTTTTGCCTTCCATTGCCGCGCAGGCCAGCTCCAGGGAGGTCACGATGGCCTCTCCTCCTCCGCCGCTGACAAAGTCCATGGCGGCCTGAATCTTGGGCCCCATGCTGCCGGCGGGGAACTGGCCCTCCGCCATATACTGCTGCGCCTGGGCCACGGTCATCCGATCCAGCTCCTGCTGAAGCGGGGTGCCGAAGTGGATGGCCACCTTGGGGACCCCGGTGAGCAGCATCAGGCTGTCGGCCCCAATCTCCTTTGCCACCAGGGCGGAGGCGAAGTCCTTGTCCACCACGGCCTCCGCGCCATGCAGGCCGCCCTGCTGCTCGGTGACCGGAATGCCGCCGCCGCCCACGGCGATGACAATCACGCCCGCGTCAACCAGCAGCTTGAGCACATCCCGCTCGGCCAGTGCCTTGGGCCGGGGAGAGGGGACCACTCTGCGGTAGCCCCGCCCGCTGTCCTCCACCATGGGGTGGCCCTGGGTCCTGGCCTCCTCCTCCGTGAAGAAGGGACCCACCGGCTTGGACGGGCTGCGGAAGGCAGGGTCCTCCGGATCCACCACCACCTGGGTCATAATCGCCGCCACCTCCCGGTCCATGCCCCGGGCACGGATGCGGTTCTGAAGGGTCTGGGCGATGAGGTAGCCCAGGCTTCCCTGGGTCTGGGCCACGCACACATCCATGGGGTTCTCCGGCACCTTGGCCCGGCCGCACTCATTCTGAATCAGCAGGTTTCCAACCTGGGGACCATTTCCGTGGGTCAGCACCACGCCATATCCGCACGCCGCCAGATCGGCGATAAAATCGCAGCAGTTGCTGATATTGGCCAGCTGTTCCTCGGTGGTTCCACGCTGTCCGGTCTGGGTGATGGCGTTGCCGCCCAGGGCTACCACCACTGTCTTTCTCTTTTCAGGCACCTGGCTTCCTCCTTATCAGGTAGATTGGGGTATTGGTAAGACCGCCCGTCCTTTCCGGCGCGGTCAGAGGATGTACAGCGCGATGCAAAGCAGCACGCCCAGCACCGCAGCCGCCGCAACCGCAATGGGAAGCAGCTTCCGCAGTACAAGCCCCTCCTGCCCCAGGACCCCCGCCGTGGTGGTTCCCAGGACAATATTTCCGGGGCAGAGAATGCTCCCGATGGCGCCGCCCGCCGTCTGGGCACCCAGGAAGGCGGCCTGGCTGACGCCCAGCAGCGCCGCCGTGGTCATCTGGAAGCTGGCAAAGAGCACATTGGAGGACATATTGCTGCTGGTAATAAAGGAGCCCAGCATGCCCACCATGGGTACCAGCAGCACATAGGTCCCGCCCAGCACTCCGGCGATGCCCTTTGCCAGCACGTCGGTCTGTCCGGTACCGCTCATCAGCCGGGACAGGACGATAAAGCAGGTAATCGCCGCGCCGGAGGGCACTGCCTTTCTCCAGGTGCGCCGCCATATTCCCAGCCGCGCCCGCTTCAAAAATCCCTTCCGCCGGTAGTAGACAAAGCCGGCGGCGGCGGCAATCAGCAGGAACAGCCCCGCGTGGGTCAGCGGCGTGATGGGGGAATAGGCCGCCACTGCCGCGTTCACATAGCCGTATCCGGTCACCGTCTCCGGGAAGGAGAAGGAAATCTGCCACTGGGACAGGAAGCTCTTGAGGGGCGGAATCAGCAGGACGCAGAGCGCAATGACGGTCATGACATAGTAGGGGAAAAAGGCCTGATGGAGTGACATGACCGCCTCCTCCCCCGCCTCCGGCTCCTTCCGGCGCATAATTTTGCTGTCCGGAACGCTCCACGGTGTGCGGTAGCGCTTGGTCCTGCCCAGGAGCAGCGCCGCTGCCAGCGCGAAGCAGCAGGGCAGGAAGCAGGCCAGGGAGGCATTCAGCTGGGCCACCAGCATCTGCCCGCCGCCCTGAAGAGCGGAGATGAGGAGTACGGCAGGCCAGCCCTTTTTCAGGGCCCGCCGTCCGCCGTAAAAGAAGCAGATGAGAAAGCCGCAGGCCAGATTCCACAGCCAGATGAATCCCGTGGCCCAGACGGCGGTCCACACGTACAGCGCCGGATCTGCCGTCAAATCCGTGGAGGAGACCAGCGCCTCCCAGGCGATGGCCAGCGTCCCGTATGTATTTCCCCAGGAGTGGCCGATGGGCGGGAGAATCACCGCCCAGAGGGGCGTCACACCGATTCCCATCAGGAGCGGGACACCCACCGCCACCGGCACGCCGAAGCCTGAGATCCCCTGCAGGAAGCTGGGAAACACCCAGGCCATCATCAGAATCTGGAGCAGCTCGTTGGGAATGAGCTTTTTCATTCCAATCTGAAATGCCCGGAACACTCCCGCGCTGCTGGATATCTCATAGAGCAGAATGGCGGGGAAAATAACCGCCAGAACCGACAGGGCGCTCCAGACACCCTTGGCGCCCTCCAGCAGCAGCAGCTGTCCGTCCGCCCGGAACACCACAGCGCCCATGACCGCAGCCAGGGCCATGCCCAGCGGCGCGGCCTTTATGGCACCCCAGCGGCACACCGCCATCAGCACCAGCAGCACCGCCATGGGCAGCACCGCCGCAATCCAGAGTCCCCCTGTTACCGGCATTTCAACGCTCCTTTTTTCTCAGCCTGTTACAGGCCGTATTTCTCTCCGTAGGCAAGCAGTGCCTGGGTAAACAGCTGCATGGGCGCCTTGGCAATGCCCGCACCCACCATGCCCACGCCGGGCTCCCGGCTGGCAATGGCCGTGTTGATGATGGGCGTAATGCCGGTCTCCACCACCCGGGCCATGTCAATTCCGATGGGGCTGCCACGGAAGTCCAGGTTGGGGATGGCATACTGCTCGCTCTCGGACAGGGTAATCTCGTACATGTCCATGGTCTGCTGGATTGCATCCTGGTAGGAGCCCGTCCCCAGCAGACGGACAATGGCGGGCGCAGCGGCAATGGCGCAGCCGCCCACGCCTCCGGTCTCCATAATGGCGCTGTCGCCGATGTCGGGGTTGGCGTCCTTCTCGCTGAAGCCCGCGAAGTACAGGCCGTCCACCCGGGCCGCCGGGGCGGTGAACCAGGTGTCCCCAAGGCCGCTGATGCGCACGCCGATATTGACGCCGTTGCGGGCGATTGCGGTCACCATGGTGGAATAGGGAATGCCGTGGGCCGCGTCCGCCGCGGCCTTGCAGGCCGCCATGGCGAAGTTGAGGAAGAACTGGTCGTTATTGGTGGTGAGGAACCGGCAAATCTCGGGCAGCCGGTCCTTTTCGGGCGCCGCCTCAGTCAGCGCCGCCAGAATGGTCTTGACAAATACATCGGTGGCCGCGTTGTTGCGCATGTGCAGCTCGTCGCCCATGTTGAGGGCCTGGGCGATGATGTTCTTCAGGTTCACGCCGCCCATGTGCAGCACGGTGGCCTTCAGGGCGGGGGCCAGCACGGTCTCCATCCACTTCAGCCGCTGTACCGTCCGCTCTCCGTAGGCGCCGAACCGGATCACGTCTCCCGCGCCCTCGTTGATGGAGGAGTAGGCACAGTTTCCGTTCTCCCGGTTTTCCACCTTCAGCAGGGGCATGGAGCTGGAGATAATACCCGTCATGGGGCCCACCGACTGGTGGTGGTGGCAGGGCTCAAAGGTGATCTCGCCCGAGGCGGCCAGGGCCTCAGCCTCTTGGTCGGTCTCCGCCAGGCCCTCATATTTCAGCGCGCCCAGCACCGCGCCCCGCATGGGGCCGCACATATCCTGCCACTGGATGGGGGGACCGGCGTGAAGAATGGTCTTCTTATCCAGGCCGAGGGCCTCCCGCGCCGGCACCACGTCCACCCAGAAGGGCTGCGCGCCCTTCAGCTTTCCGACCGCTTTTTCATTGGCCGCAGCTACAAGTTCTTTCATCGATAACCTCCATCTGCTTTTTGGCCGGACTCCCTGTGGGGCTCAGTCAACCCCTTCGGCATGGGCAAAGGCATACAGCGCCTTGATGAAGCAGTCCATGGGCGCCTTGACAATGCCCGCGCCCACCTGGCCCACGCCGGGTTCCTTATGGGCCATGCCGGTGTTGATGACGGGCAGAATCCCCGTCTCCACCACCTTCCGGATGTCAATGCCGGAAGCGGTGCCCACGAAGTCCATAATGGGAATCACATAGCTCTCACTGGTGCCGACTGTAATCTCCTGCATCTCCCTGGAGTACTCCAGGGCCTCCCCGGCGGAGGCGGCGCCCACAAACCGGATGACCGCAGGCGCTGCGGCCATGGAGAAGCCGCCCACACCCAGCGTCTCCATGATGGCGCTGTCGCCCATGTCGGGGTTGGCGTCCTTCTCGCTGTACCCGGGGAAATAGAGTCCCTTGGGCATCAGCACGGGGGCCTCGAACCACTCGTCCCCCAGGGCGCTGATCTTGATACCGAAATTGGTGCCGTTCCGGCTCATGGCGGTGACCACGCTGCAGTGGGGGATGTTTTTTACCGGGTCCATGGTGGCCTTTGCCGCAGCCATGGCCAGGTTCAGGAAGAACTGCACGTTGCCAATCATAAACGTCGTCATGCGCTCCAGCGCCGCCCGGTCCTCGGTGACATGGACCAGAGGGGGAATCAGCTCCTGGGCGATGAGGGCGGAGGCAGCGATGTTCCGCTGGTGCATCTCGTCGCCCATGGCCAGCGCCTTTGCCATGATTACCTTCAGGGGGATGGGGCCGGCGTGGGCAATCGCCTTCTTCAGGTGGGGCGCCAGCACGGTCTCCATCCACTTCAGCCGCTCCAGCACCTCGGGGCCGTTGGCGCCGAAACGCATGACCTTTCCAAGGCCCTCGTTGAAGGTGCTGTACGCATAGTTGCCAAAGGTCTCGTTCTTTACCTCCCAGAGAGGCATGGAGCGGGTGATCATGCCGGTCATGGGGCCCACACAGCCCAGGCTGTGGTTGGACACCAGGCGGATGGCGCCTGTCTGCACCTTTTCCGCCGCTTCTTCCAGCGTCTGGGCCATGCCCTCATAGACCGCCGCGCCCATGACGGCTCCCTTCATGGGGCCGCACATGTCCTCCCACCGGATGGGGGGACCCGCGTGGCCGATGGTGCGCTCATCCAGCTCGGGCGCCACCTCACCGGCATATTTTATATCCACCAGTACCGGCTCCGCCCGGTTCATACGGGCCAGCGCCTCGGCGTTTGCCTGGTCAATTCTGTTCATCTCTTAATCACCCATTCAGCTTTTCCAGAATTTCAATGAGGCGCAGATCGCCGCCCGCGGGGGGCGTCCAGTCCACGTGGCAGGCGGGCTGGTTCTGATCCAGCACCGCCTCATAAAAACGCTCCAGGCCCAGATTGACTACATTGAGCTGGGCGGAAAACAGGTCCTTTACAGCCATTGCAGTTGTCCTCCTTCTGTTGTCCTTATCGGTTTTTCAGCACAGCCGCGGCCGCCCGCACTGCCTGGGCGTTGGTGGGCAGCACCAGGATGCCCGCCTCACGCAGCTTCTTCTCCTGCTCCACCCGGTTCTGGGGATCCGCCGGCGTGCCGCAGACCGAGGCGATAAACACCACCTGGCGTCCCTCGTTCTCTTTGCGGCTCTGGGCAACCGCCTCAGCCAGCGCTCCGGCGGGGTCCTCATTGCTGCCGTAGCCCAGGACGCAGTCCAGCAGAATCACGGCCGTCTCAGGGTCCCTGGCCTCTGCCCGCAGACGCTCGCTGCGCAGGCGGAAGTCAATCATGGGATGGGGAATGCCATCGGTAAAGTAGTCATCGCCCATGTCCAGCAGGGTGTTCTGGAAGCTCTTCTCCACATCCTTCAGCGCAAAGGCCTCCTGGGTGGCGATGTTGCTGTAAATCTCAAAGCCGCTCTTCTGCAGAAGCAGCTGGCCCTCGTAGCACAGAGTGCCGCCGGAATAGAGTCCGCGCACATACTTCTGCTCAGGCGCCAGACCCTTCACGGCCTCGTCCAGCTGCCGTGCCTGGTCCTCGGTCAGCGCGCCGCCCGCAGCCAGCTCCTTCCCCTGGGAGAGGGCCACCAGCATACGGCCGGCGTCCTCCAGGGTGGCGGCGGCGGAAACACCGGGGATGTCCGGCAGCTCCTCCGCGCCCAGGAAGCAGGCCACCACAGGCTTCTCCACCTTTTCCAGCCGCTCCAGAATCTTCTCCATGACCGCTCTGGCAGGGGGCTTGGAGATGATACCGATGACCTTGGTGCCGGGGTCCTGGTCCAGTGCGTCAATGCAGGAGAGCATCATCTTTCCGCCCACCGCTTCCTTCACGTCACGGCCGCCGGTGCCCAGGGCCTGAGAGATGCCTCCGCCCAGAGCGTCGATGACGCAGGTCACCTCCTGAAGGCCGGTGCCGGCAGCCGCCACCAGGCCAATGTCGCCCCGCCGCAGCACGTTGGCAAAGCCCAGGGAGACGCCGTTGATAATGGCGGTGCCGCAGTCCGGGCCCATCATCAGCAGCCCGTGCTCCAGGGCGTAGTCCTTCAGCTGGTTCTCCTCTTCAATGGTCACGTTGTCGCTGAACAGCAGCACATGGAGTCCCTGGCGCATCAGCTTCATGGTCTGGGACTTGGCATACCGGCCGGGCAGGGAAACCACGGCAAAGTTGGCGTCGGGCAGCTTGTCCAGCGCAGACTCGATGGTCTTGGCCCGCAGATGGCCGTCCCCGCCTCCGGCGGGCTTCTTCTTGTTCTCAAACTGCTCGGCCAGAAGGGCCTTGGCCTCTTCCACCGCCTCCTGGGTGTCCGCGGCGATGCCGATCACCAGGTCATTGGGGGTGATCTCCTTGGCGGCCTCCTCTGTCAGCAGGCCGGAACCCCGCATCAGGGACTTGTTGTGGTCCGTGCCCATCATGACCGCCGCCTCGTGCACGCCCGCCACTCCGGACAGCTTGCTGGAGAAGAGCATCAGTGTGACCGAGTCGAAATATGTATTCTGTCTTACCTCGCTGTATGAAACCATATCTCCGTCCTCCCGTTTGTTTTCTTGGGTTTCCTATACTGTCTTTGCCGCTGTGAGGCTCCGGTGCAGGGCAAGCCCCTCCCGTACGCCGGTCAGCGTGTCAATCCCTGAGGAGTGTCCTATCCCGGCAAGCCAGTCCAGCGCCGCCTCCGGTTCCGCCGGAGAAAAGAGCTGGCAGAGCGGACGGCTGAAGGCACCCCTGCACGCGTATCTCAAAAACTCCGCGCTGATGTCGTTGGTCTTGGCCAGCTGGGCCTCCACCTCTTCCTCCAGCGCGGTGCGGAACCGCCCCGTCTGCTCCTCCTGTTCCAGTCCCCGCAGCGCCGCCAGCAGCCCCACCAGGAAGTCGTCACCCGCCGGGGTGAGGCCGTCTCCCAGCCCTATGAGCATGCAGTACTGCCGGGCCGCGCTGGAAAAGGCTCCCTGTCCGGCCAGCGCGCCTGCCTGGGAGATGTACCGGTGGTACAGCTGGCCCAGAGGCGTCTCCGCCTCCCCCCTGTCCGGCTCCAGGCTCCGGGCCAGGGCGCTCTTTTCTCTGCCCCGGGCAATGGTCTGCTCCAGTCCGCTCAGAAAACGGGGGCGCCAGAGCTCCTCAGGGACGGGGGTTATCCTGGGCTGCCACAGCTCGCCTGTCTTCAAATCAAGCCGCAGGCAGCCCAGCTGCAGCTCCCCGCCGCTCCAGAGGCCTCGCTCTCCCTGCCGCAGGGTCAGGCACTCAAATTCCTCCCCGCTCAGCGACGTGGTGATGCCGAAGGGGGTGGGGGCTGCGGAGCGGGGCTGGATTGCCAGCAGCCGCTCCCCCGCCCTGAGGTTGACGGTGTGGTGGTAGACCGAGTGCACAGTTACCAAAAATGACCCCTTCAGGCAGTCCGCGGCGGTCTGGGGATACAGGACAACTTTTACTGAAAAATTCATACCAAATATCCTCTTGATTTCTACTGTTATTATAAAAAGCTGTACTTTTTCCGTCACTGTAACAGCGCCTGATTCCGCCGCCCACGCTTTGTGCACCGCGCCCAATTCGGCCGGAATTCCGCCCTGACTACTGATCCAGGATTTTTCTTATCTTCAGCGCGATCTGCAGCTCCAGCACTGACTCTGGGTGCTTGAAATCCACCTTCAGAATGTCCTTGATCTTCTCGATGCGGTACATGAAGGTATTACGGTGGAGGTACTTCTTTTGGGCCGCCAGGGTGATGTTCCCGCCGTTGAGGAAGTACTCCTCCAATGTGCTCATCAGGTCGGCCTTGTTCTCTTGGTCGTACTTCTGCAGCCTGCCCAGCACATGATTGAAGAACTCCTCCAGCTGCTCCCGGGGCTGCACCAGGCCCAGGAGGTGGTAGACAATCATGTCCGCGTAGAAGGTCAGCTTTGTCTGTCCGCCCATCTTCTCCGAGAGCTCCATGGCCTCCAGGGCATTGAGATAGCTCTTGCGCATGTTGAGGAAATCCGGACAGGGATTTCCCACTCCGATCTCCACGCTGGGATAGCGCTCCTCCAGCTGGCTATACAGGCTCTCCAGCAGGGCCCGGGTGTCCTCGCTTATCTGCTCGCTCTCCTCCTTTTCCGCCAGGAGAAATGCGATGATCAGATTGCCCCGCTGGATGGCCACAATGCTGCGGTTCTGGCGGTGCGCCGCCGTCTCAATCAGGGCCATGGCGCTCTTTTTTATCTGAAGCAGCTCCCGCATGGCCTGTACGGCCCCGCTCTCAGAGCTCTCCACGTTCAGCTTTACCACCATGCAGATATAGGTCTTGGCCGCATCCATATAGTGGATCTCCGCCAGGCTCTTCACCGCGCTGACCGACTCAATCTTTCCCTCCAGCAGGTCGTCAAAGAAGTCCTGCCGCAGGCTGTGCTTGATCTCCTGGATCTGCTTCTCCTTCAGCTGCTCCAGCGCCACGGAGGTAGCCGCCATCTCCAGGGCCATATAGTCCAGGGACGTCATTTTTCTGACCGTTTCCCACACGATAATAAAGCCATAGAGAATATCATTGGCTGTGACGGGCATGACACGGCAGACAATGCTGCTTCGGGGATAGGTGCGCTTTATAATGTGGGTGTACTGCTCCATGTTCTCGGGAATGGTCTCAATGAATTCCTGAGAAAAGGGGATCTCCCCCTTCTGGAGCCGGACAAAGCTGTCCATGGGCTTGGGGTTGTCCTCCCGCTCCCACCAGGCCATCAGGTGCCATTTTTCATCCACCACCAGCAGCGGATTGCCGATCAGGCTGCTGGAGAGCTGGGTCAGCTGGCGCAGGCTGCCCCCCTGGAGGGTACACTGGGTGATGGTGTTGTGGATGTGGACATACTTTTTGAATATCAGGTTGTCCTGCTCCCCAATCTCCCTGTTGATCACGTTGAGCACATGGGAGAGGGTGTTCTGGAATGGAATCTCCACCACCGGCAGCCCCACCCGGTTGGCCTCCTGAAGCATACATTCGGGCACCTGTTCCAGGTAGCGCTTCACCTTGATGCCGATCCCGGCGCAGTTGATTTCCGCCAGCTCCCGGATAATCTGACACTGCATCCCCACGTCATTCTGAAAGAGATACCCTGTTGTCAGTACAAACTCTCCGGCTGTCAGCCAGTCGAAGGTATCCGGGTTGTCCATGATGTTGACCCCGGTGATTAGATTGCCCGCATTCTGCGCCCCGGCAATCAGCTTCAGCCCCAGCTGATTGTCCAGTCCCACCAGTTGCGATACGGAAAATTCTTTCATACAGGCACTCCTCTGTTTTTGAAACAGCGGGAAGCCCGCAGTCTCCCCGCCCTGTTCAAAGCGGCGGAGACCACGAGCCTCTCGAATATCGGTTGTGTTTTTATCAGGCGCTCATCTCCTGCTTTCCCGGAGTGGGACCCACAGAGATGGGGGTATTGTCTCTGAGGATAAATCCTTTCTCTCGCAGGAAGGTCATGAAGTAGAGGAAGATAAGCTCCAGCACACCGGCCGCCAGGCGCACAATCACGGAGATGAGCACCATCTGGCTCATCTGCTCCACGCTCTTGGTGCCCGCGAAGGCCAGCAGGGTGAACAGGATGGCATTTGCCACAAGGCCAACAAAGGTGGAGACAAAGGTACGCAGCCACAGCTTGCCGCTGCCGGTATTCTTCTTGATCTTTGCGAAGATATGCACATTGAGCAGGCCGCCGATGTAGGTGGCGACGATGCTGGCCACGGTCACCCGGGGCACCACCATCATCAGCTCCTTGAAGTTGATGTAGTTTGCCTCACCACCGGTGGGCGCGGGGAGGAAAACGAGCCACACAAGGTAGATGGTGGTCAGCGTACGGACGATGAACTGGCAGGTGACAGAGGCCTTGGCGATCTCCCGGCCGTAGAACTCGTTGATGTAGTCCTCGCCGCAGGCCAGGATGGGGTACATCAGAGAACCGGCAATAATCAGGAAGGACTTACCGCCCACATACAGGCCGCAGTTTCTGACCGAGGTGAAGGACACCATGATCTGCAGGCCCGCCATCAGGCCCACCATAATGAACGGCGCGTAGCGCTTGCCCATTCTGTCGGACAGAATTGCGCCGGCGATGATAACAACGAGACCCAGGATAATGGTAATCAGCAGATTGGGGATGCCAGACCAGGGGCCGGTAATAAAGCCTAACTCCATTTTTAATATCCTCCTCAGCTCTTCAAAATACTCTTGGGAATTTCCATGGCTACCGTCCGTTCCGGGTTCACAACCTGCGCAATCTTCAGGTCGCAGGTCTGTCCCGCCAGCGCATACGCCTCGTCAAAGGAGATGCCGTTGCGCTGCATCAAAAATGCGATTGTGGTGCGCACTGCCTCTCTGCAGTTCTCATCCAGGTCAGGGCCGGAGATCAGGAAGTCGTAGCTATTCTCCCGCTCCACTAGCGGCCACGGCAGGGACTGTCCCTTCACAACGTCAATGCGCATGGTGACGGTGCTTCCGATCTCAATGCCGGTGCCGAACACCTCGCCCATTCCCATCGCCGCGTGGACGTCGCCCACGGCCAGCAGGCCGCCCTTCACCTGGACCGGAAGATAGACCGTGCTGCCGATGGCAATCTCCCGGGCATCCATGTTTCCGCCGTGCCTTCCCGGTGTGAGGCAATCCACGGGTGTACCGGCAGGTACCACACCCAGGGTTCCAATCATGGGCTGAATGGGGAATTGGGTGGTCTCGCTGAAGTGCACCACGCCATTTTCCACCAGCACATCCCGTTTGCAGCAGTGGTCCACCTCATCCTTCAGGATTCCCATCCACTGTCCCATCCACATCTTGCCGCGGGTATCCAGCTGGATGTCCAGGATTTCAACCTTCAGCAGGTCGCCCGGCTCACAGCCCTCCACATAGATGGGGCCTGTGATGGTCAAAATCCGTTTCGGGTGAGGTTCCACAGAGTAGTCTTTGGTAAAAACCTCATCCGGAATACCAGGCTTTGCGGTCTCCACCTGGAGCGTCTCTCCCGCAACAATGGTGATGGCCGGAATGTTTTCCTCGTCCATAACGTGGATGACGCTGGCTGTTGTCAGTAATTTCATCTGCACACTCCTCTCTCTTTTTTGTTGTCAGCACCTCTTCTTGTTGAGTTCATTATACTGGTCCGGGCTTTTTTGCTCCTCGTATCACAGCCCAATTTCCCGTCGGCAGCGATGGGCAGGCTGCACAATTTATTACCACACCTTTCGTCCATATCTGTCTATTTTGGCTTTTACCTTCTAAAACCCCCGTGCACTTTATGCCACAGTACATTGACATGTCCTGTCCTTCTGTAATTTTCGACGCGTTTCCTGTTTATATTATTTTCGACATATTAGTCAACGCCAAATGAGGAGTTTTTTGTGAATATATTCTAATATTTTGTTAAGGGTCTCCTGGCACTCTCCGCTCCACAACTAAACAGCACAAAAAAGCGCTTTGCACAGGAAATCCATCCTGTACAGAGCGCTTTTTCAGTGAAATCATAGTTTTCATATTCAGGCAGTAAAAAGCGGGAGCGGCACAGCCTGCGCTGCGCCGCTCCCACCTTCATCTGTCGCTTTTGGGCTGAGTGCTCCCGCCTTCCACACGATTTCAGGCGGCAGCCATATGATACGTTTCCTTTCTGCTTTGTCAGTCGGCCTGCTGCTCCCCGCTCTGGGTAAACCGCATCAGAATGACAGCTACCTCAGCACGGGTGGCATTGCCCTGGGGGTCCAGCAGCCCGCCGTTCTTGCCGGTCAGGATTCCCTCCTCCACGGCCCAGGCCATGGCATCCGCAGCCCAGTCAGAGACCGTGCCGCCGTCAGCAAAGGCATTCAGCGCATCGTCGGAGGCTGTCACGTCCAGCTGCTTGTAGGCTGCATACCGGTACAGCATCGCCGCCAGCTGCTCACGGGTGATGTCACCGTCAGGCTGGAATGCTCCGCCGTAGCCATTGACAATCTCCTGCTCCGCCGCCCAGATGACTGCGTCGGTATACCACTGGCCTTCAGCAACATCGGTAAAGGGATTGCTGCCGCTGAGCGCCGGACGCTGCTCCATGTTGTAGAAAATCTGTGCCATCATGCTGCGGCTCAGGTTCATCAGAGGATTGAAGGTACCCTCGCCGGTGCCGTTCATGAGGCCCTTCTCCGTCACGTACTCCACGGCCTCGCTGTACCAGGTATCAGCGGGCACATCGGTAAAGCCGGTGCCGGTGCCGCCGCCCTCAGAGGTTTTGAATACGGCCTCAATGGTGTGCTTTCCGCGGACATTCTCAAAGGTATATGCGGAGACTGCACCCACAGATTCGCCGTCCACCAGCACGTCGGCGATGACATAGCCCTCATTTGCCGTGATGGTAAAGGTCTTGTTCTGTCCGCGCTGCACCACAATGGATCCGGTGGGGCTGATGCTGCCGCCCTCGCCTGCCGTGGCCTTGATGATATAGCTGTTTACTGCGGGCGGAATGGCATCCTTATAGGCATTTACAACAACAATAACGCTTTCGCTGGCCAGCATGGTGCCTCTGCCTGCAGTACGCACCTCATATGTGCCGGGATCCACAGCCGTGGTCTCCGCACCGCACACCTGCCACGTGCCACTCTGGCTGAGACGGTATTCCATATCTGCGGTGGTTCCCACCAGCGCACCGTCGTTTCTTGCTTCCGTCTCATCTCTGCCGGTGACGCCGCTGGGCTGCTCCGCCTGGGTCAGGACAATCTTCTGGATCTCAGAGTCGATCGTGTCCTCACCGCTGCCCAGGCGCTTAACCTGAATGCCGTTGGCCGCGGTAACAGCGGCGCCGCTCAGGTCCACGCTCTCTCCTTCAATTCCAAGCCAGGTCTTTCCCCCGTCAAGAGAGTAGACCATTCCATTGTCCACATTGCTCAGCTGCATAGTGGCCGCGTCAAACTCCGCTTCCGGTGTGGGTTCCGGCGTCAGGCCTGCCAGAATTCCCACCTCAGCCTCCGTCAGAGACGTGGTGAAGATGCGCACTTCGTCGATAGCGCCGTGGAAGGGATAGGAGAGTCCGCCGCCGCCCTTGTGGCTGCCGCCGATGCGGAAGCCCACACGGGTCTCCACACCATACTGGAGGGCTTCATTTCCAATCTGCTTGCCGTCCAGATAGAGCTGGGCGCTGCCCGTCTGCTTCACAAATGCCACATGGTGCCACTCGTTGGCAGTCACCTTTTCGCTGCCGCCCATGCCGGCCACATTGGAATTGCAGCGCAGCTCACCGTCGCTGCCTACATAGAAGATAATGCCGCGGCTGCCGGCATCGCCGGAGATATCGTTGCCCACAATCGCGTTGACGCCGGACGAGCCGTCCCAGTTGATCCAGGCGGACACGGTAAAGGTATCCTGCTGATAGAGGGCGTCACTGTCTACCTCAATGTAGTCGCTGCCCCCAAAGCCGGCCGCCTTGCCGTCCTTGCCGTCCACAGAGGTCACACCGCCGGTCTTGGTTCCCGACGCATGACCGGCCTCATCCGCAGCTGCCTGGCCGGCCTCCTCATCCAACTTATAGTAGTGGTAGAGGAGGGACAGGATAAAGGTATCGCTGCCCGAGACCGTATTTTTCCCGGAGAGGTCCTTCACGTTTTCCACCGTCAGCTGGGCCATGTCCAGTGCAGAGAGCCCGCTGAGGGTAAGGGTGACGCTCTTCCCGTTCTGGTTCAGGCTGGCCGAAATCACCGTCACATCCGCGCCGGTAACACGGTAGTTGGCCGGATTTTCCGCGCTCTCCCGTTCCATCTGCTTGTTGAAGGTAACAACTGCCGTATCGCTGCCATCCAGCTCCAGCTCAATGGCCGCCGGAGGAAGGATTCCGGTTGTCACCTTGGCCTCAGCGGACTTTTCTCCCTCGGTGGCCCCGCCGTTGACTGCGGAGACCTGATAGGTGTACTCGGTCTCATCCTGTGTGGCCATATCGGTATAGGTTGTCACATCGCTGGATACGACGGCCAGAAGGGCTCCGTCACGGTAGATGCGGTAGCTGCTGACCCGGCCATCGTCATCTGTGGCGGCCTCCCAGGTCAGTTTCACCCCGTTGCTGTTCTCAACCGCCTGGGCGGTGAGATTTCCAGGTACCGTGGGCGGGGTGGGATCGGGCTTATAGTATACCTTGAAGTCATCCAGGACGTCGCCGCCCTCAATGCGCACGATATAGTCGTTTTTGGCGCCGGTGGTGAACTGGAAGGTATTGTGGCCGTCACTGAAGGCCTCCTCCAGCACCTTGTCCGCGCTGTCGGACTCCGAAACCACGTAGACCTTGCCGCTACCGATGGTCTCAAACTCCATGGTATAGTCGCAGTTGGGCATCAGGCGCATGGTGGCCGGGCTGGTGCGGATGGGATGTCTGCCCTGGCCCTGGTGGCCGTACAGCTTCAGAGACCAGTTGCCGTTGATGGTATCGCTGGTATAACCCTCATGGGTCTCGGAGAGATGGGGCACACCGTCGGAAGCGCCCTCGGGGCTGAAGATACCATAGGCGCCCTGCTCCACATACTCAAAGGTCTCGTTGGCTACATATCCCTCGGCCAGGTCGGGCTCCGCAGTCTTAACAATGCGGCTCTCCATAAAAGTAGCCTTACCGCTGCCGCTTTCACAGGCGTCGGCGGAGAGCGTCAGCTTGGCGGTGGTCTCACCCTCGGGCTGGACAAAGTCCACCCACATGAGCTGGACCATCTTGCCCAGCGCATAGTTGTCGAAGTACTGGTTGGCCATCACTACCTGCTCCAGGTAGTTCTCATACTTCTTGCCGTCAGGCGTCTCTACCGTGAGGCGGGCAGTCTTGCCGTTCTCCGCGCCAGCGTAGATCAGTACCCGGTATTTCTGCCCGGGCACCAGGCCAGTCATGGTCTGGCTGACCTGACCTGCCTCCGCGCCGGTCATGGTCAGGATGGACACGCCATTGCCATCGTCGTTGAACTGGATGTCCGCCTCGCCGTCCTTCTGCCAGATGGAGAAGTCGCGGCTGTTGAAGCCGGTATCCTTGATGGGGCTGCCCACGCTCCACTCGGTCACGTCGGCCTCGGCCTCGCCGGGATACACCACATAGGGGGTCTTGGGCTCGGCTTCGATGATAATCTGTCCGTTCTTGACCTCAATGGTGTCCACCAGCTTTTTGCCGGTCTGGGTAGTCTCATAGAGATATACGTTCTTCAGCCCGGACCAGGAGGCAGGCAGAGTCCAGGTGGTCTCGCCGCCATCGGCGTTCCAGTGGTAGATCTTGGCGGCTTCGTCAGGATTTCTGGTTTCGCTGTCCTCGGCATACCAGGGGATGAAGATCTTGCCCTGGCCGTCGGTCAGCTTGTTGCCGTCCTTGGTAATGACCCAGTTGGAGGAGGTGACACCGTCCTCAAACCAGGCGGTGGTGCCGTCGTCCTTTTTCAGGGTGTGGCACATGAGGTACTTTTCAGGCAGCTGATTGGTGTAGAACTGCTCCACCAGGGTGTTGATATTGTTGTTGTGCTGCCAGGACATCATGGACGCGGCGCGGTTATAGCCGCCCCAGTAGATGGGGCTGCTGCCGTAGACATCGCGCTGGCTGCCGTAGACAAAGTGGTGGACGCTGTTGGCGCTGGTGCCGCCGGTGCTGTGGACCCATACGCCGAACCGGTTCAGGTCGGTGGCATTCTCAGTGCCGAACATCTCGGCGCCGTTGCCCATCATGTTTCCGATGAGCTTCAGCTCATCCCAGCGGTCGCCCTCCCAGCAGTCCACATAGACAAAGTCCAGGTCGGGTGTCTGGTCAAAGAGCTGATCCAGCCGCCAGTCAAAGCTGCCCTCCAGCATGTCAATGTCACGGCGGATATTCCGGGACTGATCCATCCAGGCCCATGCGTTGCGCTGGGAGATCACATGGTCGTTGAACATTTTGGCCTCGGGGTAGGCCTCATGGGCGTTGATATGAATGCCGAAGTTGGAGTTGATCTTGTCCGCCTCCGCAATGGCCACATTCATATCCTCCGCGCCGCCGGCACGGTGATTGATGTCATTGTAGTCGGCGTGACCGGAGTCGTGGCCCTCGTTGGCATAGCCCTTGAAGATCAGCGTCTGGCCAAAGCCGTCCATATAGTTGCTCAGGCGCTTCATGTTGTCAGCGACCTTCAGGAAGGGCTGCTGGGCACCGCTGGCGAAGTTGTAGCCCACATGGAAGAAGGTCCGGGCCGCCTCGTCGCCGCCGGGGATCTGGTCGCCCACCAGCTTGTTCCGCAGGGCATTGCCGCCGTCCTGCCAGTCGGTTACGCCGTCGCCGTTATTGTCCTCGGTGATGACCACCCGGCAATAGAGATCCGCCTCGTCAGGCTCAGAGGCAAAGGGGAGAATTTTCTCATCGTCCAGGCCGCGGTACATGAAATCCGTGTTCCAGACGCCCACACTCACCTCTCCGTCAGGCAGCTCAAAGGCGCGGTAGCGGAACTCATCGCCGTCGATGTAGATGTTGTTGGTCATGGCCGCGGAGAGGCCGTTTGCACTGATGATGGGGATAATCACAGTGCGATCCGCAGTGGTGGAGACATTCCGGTCCGCGATGGTCTCGTGAATGTCCCGGAAGGCCCAGTCGTTCTTGTCCATCCATGCCGCGTCAAATTTGGCGCCCTCCTGCCCGCTGTTGGCAGAGATCAGAGGCTGCCGGGGCAGGGTGATGGAATTGACCTGTTCGCCCTCAGGCTCCACAATGTTATTGATGCGCATCTCCAGAATCTGATCGTCCAGAACCGTGAACACCACATCAAAGGTGACGCCGCTGCCCTCCGGCGTCACATGATATGTGACGCTCTTTCCATCTTCGGCAGGCTCCGCCACGGCGGTGGCCGGGTAGTCCACCGTATTGATGGTCACATAGTTATAGCGCAGCTCTGCGCCGTTGAGTGTCTTGCCGTTCAGGCTGTAGTCCAGAACCCGGGGGAAGTCACCGGCCAGGCGCACGGTAAGGCCGTCGCTGCTGATGGACAGGGGCTCGGTCTCCTCAGCCTCCACAAAGGGCACCACAGTGCGGAAGACAACCTTCTTGATCAGCACATCGCCGGTAGCTGCGGTCTGGATACCCATGCCGCCCAGCACTTCCTTCGCCTGGGACACGCCGGCTGTATGGGTGAACTGATCGTCCAGCCACACGGTCATGGAGTCACCCTCACAGCGCACCTTGACCTTGTTGTCCTTTACATCCAGCCGGGACACCCAGAGGGCACCGTCCCACACCAGCTGCTGGCTGGCGCCTTCGCTGTTTGTATAGTCCCAGTAGGCAGTTGCGTTGAAGTCCCGGTTGGTGCCCACGCTCTGCCATGCGCCGGTATTGGGATCAACCCGGAACAGGCCGCCGATAACACAGGACTGCTTGTCGCTCATGAACTCACAGGTGATCTCAATTTCACCGTTGGCGGTCATGGGGGCATTTTCGTTCATCAGGAAGTTCTGCCCCTTCAGCAGCATGCCCGGATCGCCGCCGGCGCCCACGGACATCTCATAGGTGCCGCTGCCGGACAGCTTGGTCCACTCGTCCAGGCCCTTGTCCGGCGTCCAGACATACTCCACCTGGGTGGTGCTTACCTTCACCACTGAGAAGGTGTCCGTGCTTCCCTTGGCAAACGCAATGTTCAGCGTAAAGCTGCCGGGCTGCTTGAGGATATACTCTTTCTTCAGTGTAATGCTGTCACCGCCAAGGATGTAGTCCGTGCCTTCCTCCAGCTGCGAATCACCGTTGGTGATGGCGGTAACGCTGTCGCCTGTACCGAAAGTAACCGGGATCACCACATTCTCCGTGCCCCAGTCATCTTCCGTGATGTTTTCGCTGCTCTTGTCCGCAGAGGACGCGATATACTCGCTGCGCTGGATATTCTCCACCGTGATGGTCTTGCCGCCCCGCCAGATGCGGAAGCCATATGTGCCGGCATCCAGGCCGATGGGGCTTTCAAATGTGGTCAGCTTCTGTTCTTCTTTACCTGGCTCGGTAATGTAGACCGTGATGC
Organism: Pseudoflavonifractor sp.; assembly: GCF_050943825.1. Classification (NCBI taxonomy): domain Bacteria; kingdom Bacillati; phylum Bacillota; class Clostridia; order Eubacteriales; family Oscillospiraceae; genus Pseudoflavonifractor; species Pseudoflavonifractor sp. The sequence continues at coordinate 6,914 of NZ_JBMNPX010000016.1, read as the reverse complement.
TGTTCTCAACCGTCACCATCCGGAGATGGTACTTGACACCGTATTCAAAGGTCGTTCCGGTAAGATTCGTGACACCGCCATAGTTTTCCACGCCGTCTTTCCGGCCAGTACGCTGGAGAGCTGCGGGCGTGTCGATTGCAAAGCCCTCATAGTTGCTGCCGTCCAGGACACGGGTGGCCGGCGCCACGTTGATAAAGCCCTCACCCTGATCAGCCGCCGGATCGGTAAATGTAATATCGTACTCCAGCACGCTGTTTCTGTACTGTTCCGCCGCGCTGTCAAAGATAACCCAGCCCTGCTTCCCGGTGTCTTCAATGATCTTGCTGTGGTTGATGATCACTCCGTTTTCCGTGGCAGTAATCCAGCCCGGCTGAAGCTCCACGCTCTCACTCGTGGCCTGCTCCTGCATGACCCAGCTGCCGGCACCGGACTCCTGCGGAGCCTGGAGCTCCTCTGTAATCGGCTGCTGCACAGCATTTCCGGCCAGGTCCGCAATCCCGCTGATTGTCAGCGTCACAGCGGCTCCGGCAGTCAGACCGGCCACAGTGAGCGCGACTGTCTTTCCGTCCTCGGCCAGAGCGGCGGATTCCACGGTTACAGTCTCACTGTCAAAGGTATAGTTGCCCGTATTCTCCGCAGATGCTTTGTCCAGCTTCTCGTTGAAGGTCAGCGTCACAGTGTCCAAACTGGTCGCAACTGCCCGCACCAGCTCAGGCGTCGTCTCGTCTGTTACCGGCTCACCGTTCTGGCCGGTATAGCTGATGTTGGAGAGATAGACCTCGGTGGTCTCTCCCTCAATGCCGCTGGCCCCCAGCTTCAGGGCCACCACATCCGCCGCCGTATTGTCGGCCTGGCTGAAATCCACATTCTCAAAAATCGTCGTGCCGTCAACCGTGGCTTTTGTCAGCGTCGTGCCGTTCCATTCCATGCGGAGGGTCTGGGACTCCCCTGCATCCGGTCCGCTGACACCGGACTTTGCCCAGCTGCCTTCTCCACCCTTGTACAGCTGGTAGAACCACCCGGTGGAGTCAAAGCCAAGGAAAAAGGCATTTCCCGGGTCGCTGTAATTGAGATACACACCAAAGCGTGTGTCTCTCTTGGTCAGGACCGGCTCTACTGTCAGCTCGATAAACTTGTCCGTATCCCCGGCGGCAGCCAGCGCCGAAGAGGCCGTTTTGTCCACAAAGGCAGCGGGATACTTCTGGGGATCGCCCGCTACATTGTTGTTGCTGATACTGGCCTTCAGGTGCAGTCTTCCATCTGCAACCTCACAGATTTCTCCGTCGCCCAAGTCCGTCTTCTCATCCTGTACCCATTCGTCATAGATGCCGTCCTGCGCTTCATAGGGCAGCTCCGTGACCTCGGTCTCTTCTGAAGCATCAGAAGAGACAGCTGACGGTGCCGTCAGCTCCATCTCCTGCTCTGCGGCCAGCGCGGGCATTGGCAGCATGCCGATACACAGCGCAACAGCCAGGAGCAGCGCCAGGGGGCGTTTTGACTCCTTCTTTCTCACATGGTATCCCTCCTGCATTTTATTGACCGCTCGGTCTATTTTTATTATAACCTGCCGTGCGCCTGGTGTCGTATAATTTCTGTACAGATATTCGCTCTTTGTATGAAAAACGGAACTCCTCTTTTGTCTTTTTTATTGTTCAGATATCTTTGTCCGACATGTCCTTGTATTCGCCCGGCGTTACCCGGGTATAGCGCTTGAACACGGTTGAGAAATATTGGGTGCTGGAGAAGCCCAGTCTGGACGCAATTTCAGTCATCGTCAGATCTGTGCTTGTCAGCCAGCGCATGGCCTTATCCACCTTGGCGATGTTAATATAGTCATTTACTGTAATATTGATGATGTCCTTAAATACGCCCGACAGGTGCCGCGGCGTTACCTGGCAGGCCTTCGCCACATCGGAAAGAGTAATTTTTTCCTCCATGTGGTCGCTGATGTACTGAATGGCTTTGATGGCCATGGGATTTTCAATGACAAAAATTCTCCGGTATCCCTGTGAGATCTCACGTGAAAGGAGAAAGACCATCTCATAGATGTAAATTTTGGCCAGAGGTTCACAGAACTCCTCCGTTTTGCTGTTCATCTCCGTGCAGATACGCTCCACGCACTCCCGCAGCCTCTGGGAAAACGGCAGGAGCAAATAGGCGCTGTGTTCATCGGTAATATAGCTGAGAAACTTTACCTCCCGCACCACGTCCGCTTCCACCCAGGAAAAGCTGTCCGGCTGAAAATGCATCTGAAGAAACCGTGCCGGTCTCCTTGAGCGCATATGAAAGGAATGAATCATGTGGGAAAAAATCACCATCATCTCTCCTGTCCGTACAGTGATGGTCTCCCCGTTGACTACAATGTCACACTCCCCCTCTGTCATCATGCAGACCTCCACATTTTTATGGCAGTGAGGCCCAAAGTGATAACCCGGCTGTAATGTACGGGGCAGCGCATTATATATCATATTTTGTTCTTTATGGTACAGCTTCCCAATCGTGGATTCCATGTGCGTGCAACCTCCCAGCTGTCATACATTTTCATACAGGCCATGCTCCGCTGTACAAAGGATATCAAAAGCAGACCACTCGGTCAATATTTAAGATAAAAAAACACCTCACTGACAAAGCACTCTGCTTTCATCCGTGAGGTGTTTCTTTTTTCGCCTTTAACGCTTTACAATTCCATAGAGGAATACTCTTATCCACCGCAGGCGCATAGCCTCCTGCTGGGCCAAATCCTGACTTTGAACCAGCTGCTCCAGCCTCATATTCACCATTTCCTGATACACCAGATAGGCCTCTTCCAGCTCCTGTAAGGAAATGTCCTCCCACAGTTCCATGCTCTGGGTTACACGCTTGAGCAGTTCCAGGTTAATACGGTTCAGTTCGGTGCGTCTGACGTCAATCTCTGCGGCAAGAGATGCCGGTGGCATTGCAGAGACATGATGAAGCAGGGTTCCATAATAGGGATTTTCCTCAAAAAAGCGTCCCCGCGCTTCAAAGCACCTTAAAAGCAGTTCTTCTCCGGAAGCGCTGCACTCCTCCGCACAGTTTCTCAAAACGGCTGCAATTTTGGAGAACATCTCCTCCACGCAGGTCAAATACAGCTCTTCCTTGCCTTTAAAGTGATGGTATACGAGCCCTTTGGAGAGCCCGCCCCGTTCACAGATGGAGTTAATAGACGCTGTGCCATAATCATAGCTTCCAAATTCCTCAATGGCAGCGGAAATAATTCTCCGTCTTGTCAGCTCACTCTTTTCTTTCTGCCGCATATCCGTCCCCCCTCACTTCAACATCTGAACAAATTATACCATACATCCATCCTGCACAAAATACCAGGCTTTATTGAAATTACTGAGCCGACCACGGATGCGCATGGAAAATCCCCTGGTTCCGGAGCAAGCCCGGTCCCAGGGGATTCTGACTGCAAGCCTATATATCTGAAACCTAGTCTGCCATTACCTCTGAATGCCTTCGTTCAGGCAATTCGGATCCAGATGGCGGGGCGCACACCGTAGTCCACGCAGGAAGAACGTTTCTCAATTTCGGCGCTTTTCCCGTCGTAGGATGGATACATCAGGTAGGCATCGTTATAGTAAATATCCCGCAGCCAGTAACCGCACGGCTGCCCGGCCAGCGCGGCCGGCCGCTTCTTTGCAGTCAGGACCTTCTTCGCTTCACCCACACTCAGAATGAACACCCTGTCCTGAGTAGGCGTCAGCAGCTTCTTCTGCCCCTTGTAATCAATTTGGGCGTTGTCATGGCTGTGCTCCTGAATCAGGCTCTGCTCCGCCGGGCTGAAGGTGCTGCTGAGAAAGTTCTTGTTGAGGAACCTCCTCAGGGTGCATTTTGCCCACTCCGCCCCCCGGGCCTGGTTGTCATTGTGATATTCCTTTTTCATCACTACATTTTGGGTGATGAGCAGGGCCTGGCCATTCTCCACGCTCAGCACCTCCCAGGTGTACCGGCCGAAGCGGAGGGTATCCCCCTTCTTCACGTCCGCCAGAGACTTCAGCAGGTCCCCGGCGGAGTCAGCGCGGGCCTCAGAAAATTCAATGCTGGCCTTGGCATCCTTCCGGTTCTTGAGGCGGTCCCCAAATAGCCCCTGGAAAATCCCCGCGACCACCGCCACAACAAACGCAATGGCAATCAGCGCCAGGACGGGGGAGGTCATGATCAAAGCGCCCACAATGGCGCCGCCAATGACGCCCACCACCGCTACAATCGCAATCAGCGCGGCCTTTTCCGAGGCGCTGCCGTCGGATTTCATGATGATAAAGCAGAAAAATCCGATGACAATCAGGATGATTACGGCAATGATTTCTGGCATAATGCTCTCTCCTTCTCTCTGTTTCCTTATTTGAGCCCGTATCGGGCCGCGATCTCCTCCAGCTCCCGGCTGTCAGCCTTTTGAATCTTGTCCGCGTCCAGTATCATGGCGGGCAGACCGGAAAACGCCCCGGCGTATACCTCATCCAGCAGCTTCTCACGCAGTTCCTCCGTATCCATCTCTCTTCCTCCTCTCCGTCTTGTCCGTCCCGGCGGCTTATTCCTCCGCCGCTCCAATGGTCAGAGTCGGGCGAACACCCGCCCGTCTGTCTGCCTCAAAAAAGCCGTTGGAATAGCCGCTGCCCTCCGCCACCACCGAGCCCACCATTCTGCCGTTAAACTTGTAGGCGCCTTCCAGCCACCACATATACTCACCCAGGTAGCTCTGGGTGGAGCCCCGGCTCATGGCATACTCTGTAAAGCCTCCCTCTCTGGCCTGGCTGCTGTACTCTTCCAGCGCATCCTTCGTCAGCAGTCCCACGTCCTGAATGGCCTCTGTACTGCACCCGGCAAAGGCCGTCTCCGCAAAGGTGGTGTCCATCCACTGGTCCAAGTCCTGCACGCCGTCCTCCGTCTCTATCTCCAGGTAGGGCTGGGTGTCCAGAATATTCAGGCTGAGCAGAAGCACCCCCTGGCTGTCCGTCCGGAGTACCATCCATTCAATGGGCTCGCTGCCGTTGGACGTGTCGCCGTCCTGCTCGTAGCTGCCGAAGGTGACGGTGTCCCCCGCCTTGGCCATGCGGATTGCAATGATCCCATCTGCTTCCTTTAAGGCGGCCAGCTGATCGGGCGCGTCCTTGTAGCCCCCCAGCTCCTCCAGAAGCCGGGCCGCCTCCAGCGCCCGGCCCCCCTGGGCCAGGAATATGGCTTCCTTGTACTTTCCGTCCATCGCGGACGTATAGCCAAATACGCCCGCTGCCACAGCCGCAGCTGCGGCCACAACGCCCAGCAGGACAAACCACTTTTTGCGGCTCTTTGCACCGGCCCCTTCCGTCCCGCTGTCCCCAGTCTTTTTCTTCCGTAGCAGGAGGACCGCGCAGATCAGAATGATCAGAACCAGGGCGGCGCCCACCCCCGCCAGAACCAGCAGCAGGGTGTCATCTGCCACCTCCAGCGCAATGTCAGCTGAGACGCCATCCGCGGACTGGGCCGTAATGGTCACCTGTCCGGGTGCCAGGGCGGTGACGATGCCGTCGGCATCCACCGCCGCAACAGCCGGGTCGCTGCTGGTCCAGGTGAGCTCCGGATAGGTGGCATTCCCGGGCAAGACCGCAGCCAAAATCTGTGTGGTCTCCCCCACCTCCATCTTCCCGTCAAACCCGTCGGCCACGGTGAATGCAATCTCCTCCACCGGGATGGGGAGAACCTCAATCTCCACCGTAGCCTGGACATCCTTCTGGACCGCAGTGATGGCAGCCTTGCCCACACCCACAGCGGTCAGATTGCCCGCACTGTCCACAGTGGCCACGCTGTCATCGCTGCTGCTCCACTGGATGTCCTGATAGGACGTGTCCGCCGGATAAAAGATCACGCTCAGCTGAGCCGTATCCCCGATGGTGACGGTTTCAGGCATCTGGATCTCAATCCGTTCCGCTATAATTTCCTCCACCGTGAGCGCCAGGCTGGCTGTCTTGCCGTTTGCCGTCTCCACTGTGACTGTGGCCGTGCCGGGCTTGAGGGCTTCAATGGCGCCGTTGTCCACGGACAGCACCGACGGGTCGCTGGTGCTCCAGACCAGCTCCTTGTTGTCCACATTTTCCGGGGTGATGACCGCCCCCAAAGTCTTCTGGTCGCCGATGTACAGGGTGTGCTCCAGAGTGTCAAAGCCGGTGATCTCCACTCCTTCAGCCACAACCTCCTTGACCGTGATTTTGAGAGTGGCTGTCTTGTCATTGAAGGTGGAGGCCGAGATGGTGGCCGTACCGAAGCCCACCGCCTTGATTTTGCCGCTGCGCACTGTGACCACGCTGGTGTCGCTGGACTCCCAGGTCACGCTGGTGCTGCAAGCATTGGAGGGCGATACGGCGGCGGAAATTTCCACCTCCTCCCCCATGGAGAGGGTTGTCTTTTCCACCTTCAGCGATACGCCGGTGGGGAATTTGTCCAGATAAGGGCAATAGCCCGACACATGGAGATGGGCAGGGTAGCCGCCGCAGTGGTAGTGATAGCTGCCAAGGCCGCTGACGTTGTTATTGTCCCTGTGGCCGCCGCTGCCGTCAGTGCGGCCGGAATGGGCCGAGGCGCTCACCCCTGTGCTCCCCACTACCATGACAGCGCACAGCAGCACTGCCAGAACCCTGTTGAGCCTTTTCATAATCCTTCCTCCCTGCCTGCTTTGCCCGCACAACGGCAACAGGCATGTTTTCTTTAGGGTACCATGCAGAAAGGGGCAGAACAATATACTGGCTGCATACCCTTTTTCCTTCCGCTTCTCCTGGCCCATACAGCGCTCCCGCCCTTTGCTCTAAAACAAAAACATGCCTCCCGCTGTCGCGGAAAGCCTGTTATTGGTACGCCCGAAGTCCGAACGAGGGGACGTGCCGGTGGCACGTCCACGACCGAGGAGTCCCTTCCCAAGAGGG
>NZ_JBMNPX010000015.1:0-65642 GCF_050943825.1 Pseudoflavonifractor sp. | reverse complement strand
ACGTGGACGCTGTCATCATGAGCCTGGGCACCAGCCCCAACCCCCTCATCCGTTCCACTACCCCCGGCCTGGACACCAACAAGAAGGGCTGCCTCATCGTGGCCGACGACGGCGTGACCACCACCCGTGAGGGCGTGTTTGCCGGCGGCGACGCGGTGACCGGCGCTGCCACGGTCATCCTGGCCATGGGCGCGGGCAAGAAGGGCGCGGAGCAGATTCACGCCTACCTGTCCAAGTAAAAAAGCGTATAGCCTGTACATACAACGGGACAGGGCCGCACCTGCGGCTCTGTCCCGTTGCCTATTATGGATACTTACCTCTTGGATAGTAGCTATCCAAACGGTGCGTACTTGCAATAAGAGGTGGAAATGTTATAAAGTATAGACAAGAATACTGCAAGGAGGACGAGCACATGAAGATTCTGATGGTAAACGGAAGTGCCAACCAGCACGGCTGCACCTACACCGCCCTCAGCGAGATTGGCGCGGCGGCCCAGGAGCTGGGCGCGGAGTGGGAAATCATCCAGCTGGGCGGACAGCCCATGCGGGACTGCATCGGCTGCGGCCAGTGCAGCGGGAAGGGCAGGTGTGTCTTTGCCGATGGCGGTGTGAACGAGTTCCTGGAGAAGGCGGCGGAGGCGGACGGCTTTGTGTTCGGGACGCCGGTCTACTATGCCCATCCCAGCGGCCGTCTTCTGAGCTTCCTGGACCGGGCATTTTATGCCGCATCGGGCGGCGGCAAGTCCCCCTTTGCGGGCAAGCCCGGCGCGGCAGTGGCGTCCGCCCGGCGGGCCGGGACCACCGCCACTCTGGACGCGGTGAACAAGTATTTCGGCATTACCTCCATGCCCGTGGTGTCGGGCACCTACTGGAATATGGTCCACGGCCGTTCGCCGGAGGATGTGCGCCAGGATCTGGAGGGCCTCCAGACCATGCGCAACATCGGCCGGAACATGGTGTGGATGATTGAGCAACTGAAGAAGACGCCCATGCCGGAGCAGGAGCGGGGTGCGTTCACAAACTTTATCCGTCCCGCCGGACAGTGAGAATCCATATGTACAGCAGAGCCGCGGCCGGCAATATGCCCGGCGCGGCTCTGTTTTTGGATGCTTACCAGTTGAACCAGCCGCCGCTGTCCCGGGCGTCCAGAACCTCCAGGGCGCCCAGAATCATCTCGGCCGCATCGGCACGGGTGAGCTGATCGTTGAGGCTCAGACTGCCGCTGCTGTCGGTGGTAAGCACGCCGCAGCTCTCCAGATTGGCCGCGGACTGAACCGCCCAGGCGGGGGCCAGCTCATCCACCGTGGCCATGGTCTCGGACACGTCGGACACCTGGAGGGCGCGGTCCAGAAGGACAGCGGCCTCGGCGCAGGTGATGGTGTCCTCCGCGTTGAAGACAATGCGGCCATCCTCATCGGCGGCGCCTTGGACCACCCCAGCCTTCAGGGCGGAGGCAGCGTAGCCCTTGGCCCAGGTGGGGATGGCGTCATCGTCGGCAAAGCCGGTGGTGGTCACGTCCTCCAGGGCGTCCAGCCCGGTGGCCTTCATGGTCATGGTGAGAAATTCACTGCGGGACACGGGGGTGTCGGGATTGAAGAAGTATTCTCCGCCCATGCACTCGCCCACAAAGATGCCCTCCTCGGCCAGACGGATAGCCGCCTTGTGGGCGGGGACGCCGTCCATGTCGGAGTAGGTCACCTTGGTGGAGGCCTTCTCAATCTTCACCTTCACCGTGGCCGGCGCAGAGGTGTTGCCCACCGCATCCACCGCCACATAGGTGAAGGAGTCCTTGCCGGTCTTGTTCTCGTAGGGGGTGTAGACAAACTCGTTGGAGCCGTCCTCCGGCATGGTGACGGCGCCACGGGCGGGCTTGTCCACCAGCTGGAAGGTGAGCAGGTCACCCTCCGGGTCGGTGGCCGCAAAGCGGGCGGTGATGGCCACGTTCTTGTAGGTGCACAGCTCCAGATTCTCCGCGATGGGGGCGCTGTTGGCCTCGCTGAGCAGGTGGAGACCCACTTCCACCGGGCTGCCGGAGGTGCCGTCGGAGAACACAGGGGTGAAGGTAAAGCTGGCGGAGGTGGCGGTGGAGGCAGTCAGGGGCTGGAAGGACAGGCCGGACACCGCGTTCATGGCCACCACATCACCGGCGTTCAGGGGTTGGCCGCCCAGGGTCAGGATGCCGGCGGCCTGGTCGGGCAGGGTGGAAATGACGATGGAGTCCAGCGCGCCGCCGCTCTGGACCACAAAGTCCTCGGCGGAGAAGGTGATGGCACTGCCGGCGGGGCCATTCTTGGAGAAGGCGGCCACCGAAGGCGCCTCTGCCTCCTCACCAAAGCCGAACAGGGCGTAGGTGGGCAGGGCGAAGGTGAGGAGCAGGACTGTCAGGGAGAGCAGGGGAAGGGAGCGGCGCAGAAATGCACGATGCTTCACAGAAAAAGACCTCCTTGGTAAATGGATAGGGACTGGATTCAGCCTTATTCTTTACCAACGGAGAGAGATTATGCTAAACAGGCGAAAAACTTCATGCGCCCGGGAGCACCACGAAAACAGGTAAAAGCCGGGGCGCATAAAGTTTTCGCGCATGTGGGCCATCCCGGCCCATGCGCTGTGATTTCATGGCCGTGCCGCTTACGACGGCACATGGCCATTTTTGCTATGCTTTTGCATAGCAAAATAAGCGGCCTGCCGGAATTTCCGGCAGGCCGCCTGGGTATGGGTTGGTGACTGAGACTCAGCCCTTCTTGTTTTTCTTGTAGAGAAGATTGAGGCCCTTGAGGAGCAGGTTGCGCTCCAGCTTGATGTCCCGCTTGCACAGGGGCACCACAAACTGGGCGATGCCGCCGGTGGCCACCACGGTGGTGGGCTTGCCCAGCTCCTCCTCGATGCGGTCCAGCATGCCGTCCAGCATGGCGGCGGCGCCGTACATAATGCCGCTGCGCATGCACTCCACGGTGTTCTTGCCGATGACCCGGCGGGGCTTGTCCAGCTGGATGCCGGGCAGCTGGGAGGCGTGGCTGGACAGGGCCTCGGCGGAGACCCGGACGCCGGGGATGATGCAGCCGCCCAGGTAGGTGTTGCCGCAGTCCACCACCTCGATGGTGGTGGCGGTGCCCATGTCCACCAGAGTGAGGGGCGGGGCGTACTGCTGGAGGGCGGCCACGGCGATGACGATGCGGTCGCTGCCCACCGAGCTGGGGTCGTCCATGCGGATGTTCAGCCCGGTCTTGATGCCGGGTCCCACCACCATGGGTGTAAGGCCGGTCAGCTTGACAAGACCTGTGCGCACCGAGTTGAATACCGGGGGCACCACCGAGGAGATGATGCAGTCCTCCACCTGGGAGAGGGGCACGCCGAAAAAGTCCAGCAGGTTCTTGATCTCCACGCCGTACTGGTCGGAGGTCTTGATGTGGTCGGTGGCGATGCGGGCTTCAAAGCGGATCTGGTCGTCCTCAATGCCGCCGATGACAATGTTGGTGTTTCCGATATCAATGGCCAGAAGCATGGGCTTCACCTCAAAAAGCAGTTATGGCGCTCAGGCCGCCTGGAGACGGGGCTTGGCGAACCGGAGCAGATTTTTTCCGATGACCGCCACCAGAACAGTGGCCACAATGGCCTCGGGGATACCGTTGACCACCACGGTGGTAAGAATCAGGCCGGAGACGGCCTCCAGGGCGACCTCCTTGGCCTGGGCGTACTGCTGGGTAAAGAGCAGGAGAATGCTGCCCATGACGGTCACGGTGTTGACCATGGAGCCGGTAAAGCCCACGATGGACAGGGCGGTCCAGTTGTTCATTCTGGTGTGGGACAGGGCCTTCCACAGCCAGCCCGCCGCCACGCCGATGAGGATCCGGCAGCCCACCGCCACCCACAGAGCCTTGACCGCACCGGACAGTCCGGTGGTGCTCATGAAGGGGGAGAAGGCAAAGGACGTGAGGGCCGGGGTAAAGGTGTTGATGATGACGGAGCAGATGCCGAACACGCCTCCCAGGATGCCGCCTGCCAGAGGTCCGAAGAGAATGGCACCCAGTATCACGGGGATGTGGACGGTGGTGGCCTTGGTGACCACCAGGGGAATCATGCCCAATGGGGTGTTGGCCAGCAGCACGACGATGGCCGCCATCATGGCCACGCCGGCCATCCATTTGGCGTCTTTCCTGCGGTTTTTCATATTCAATTACCTCCTGCTGTCGCTCCTCTGATGAGGATGCAACGCAATTTAGAAGCACGCCGTGGGCGTGCTCTCTGACCTGTTATTATACCGAATGCGGGGCCGGTTTTCAAGGAAAAAACGGAACCCGGGACCTGCGAAGAGGGAGAAAAGGGCGCTTTACAAGGGCGGATTTCTGTGTCATAATGCCAGTGGAGGCCGTACGCGCCTCCATATTTTACGAAAAACGAGGGTTATATCATGCTGCAGGGAAAGACGGTTCTTCTGGGGGTAACGGGCGGCATTGCCGCCTACAAGGCGGCGGCGCTGGCCTCGGCGCTGGTGAAGCAGCACTGCTGCGTGGAGGTCATCATGACCGCCCACGCCACTGAGTTCATCACGCCCCTGACCTTTGAGCAGCTGACGGGGAACCGGACCATGGTGGACACCTTTGACCGGAACTTTGTCCACCAGGTGGAGCACGTGTCCCTGGCCCACCGCACCGACCTGGTGCTGGTGGTGCCTGCCACGGCCAACGTGTGCGCCAAGCTGGCCCACGGCCTGGCCGACGACATGCTGACCACCACAGTGCTGGCCTGCAAGTGCCCCAAGCTCATCGCCCCTGCCATGAACACCAATATGTTTGAAAATCCGGTGACCCAGGACAACCTGGACGTCCTGCGCCGGTACGGCTGGGAGGTTATCCAGCCCGCCAGCGGCCGTCTGGCCTGCGGGGACACGGGGGCGGGCAAGCTGCCCGAGCCGGAGCAGCTGCTCCAGCACATCCTGCGCCGCCTGGCCCTGCCCCACGACCTGGAGGGCAAGCGGGTGCTGGTGACGGCGGGCCCCACCCAGGAGGCGCTGGACCCGGTGCGCTACATCACCAACCACTCCACCGGCAAGATGGGCTACGCCATTGCCAGAATGGCCATGCTGCGGGGCGCGGAGGTGACGCTCATCTCCGGCCCCACCGCCATTGACCCGCCGCCCTTTGTGGAGGTGGTGCCGGTGGTGTCGGCCGCCGACATGTTCGACGCGGTGGCACAGCACAGCGCAAATGCCGACTGGATTTTCAAGTCCGCCGCCGTGGCCGACTACACTCCGGCGGAGTGCAGCGGCGACAAGGTGAAGAAGAAGGAGGGGGACATGAGCATCCCCCTCACCCGGACCAAGGATATTTTGCAGTACCTGGGCGACCACCGGCGGCCGGGTCAGTTCATCTGCGGCTTCTCCATGGAGACCAGGGACATGCTGGAAAACAGCCGGGCCAAGCTGGAGAAAAAGCACGTGGACATGATCTGCGCCAACAATCTGAAGGTGGAGGGAGCAGGCTTCGGGGTGGATACCAACGTCATCACTCTCATCACCGCCGATGGCGCGGAGGAGCTGCCCCTGATGAGTAAGGAGGCGGCGGCCAACCGGATTCTGGACGCGGCCAAAGCCCGCAGCAGACAGGAATAAAGCTTTACAGATACTGAAAACAGAGAACGGGTTCCATCCGTTAAGCGGATGGAACCCGTTTTGCATGCTGTTATGACTGCAGGTTGCTCCGGTCGGACAGCCAGCTGGGCAGGGAGCGCATTTTGATGCTGGAGACCAGGCCCATGGCGGCGTACATGGTGACGACGGAGGAGCCGCCGTAGCTGATGAAGGGGAGGGTCAGGCCGACCACGGGGAAGATATACAGGCACATGCCCACGTTGACCGCCACCTGGGCCAGCAGCATACCGGCGAAGCCCATGGCGATGAGGGCGGACTGGAGGCTGCGGGCCCGCTTTGCCACCCAGATGCAACGGAGGATGATGAGGGACAGGAGGAGCAGCAGGAGCACGCAGCCCACCAGGCCGAACTCCTCACCGCAGACGGCGAAAATCTCGTCGGTCTCCCGGGCGGGGAGAGAGGTCTTGTATTTGCTCTGGGTCTGAGGGCCTTGGAGGTACCCCATGCCGGTGAGCCCGCCGCTGCCGATGGCCATAATGCTGCGGGTCTGCTGCCAGCCGGTGTCCTGGGTCTGCTGATAGATGGTCTCCTGGTTGCCGGTCAGGTGGTCGATGACCACGGTGAAGCGCTGGAAGCGGTAGTCGTCGCTGACGTGGGGCCAGATAAGCACCACCGCCGCCACACACACCACGATAGCCAGCAGGAACCAACGCTTTTTCACACCGCCCGCCCAGGCCACCACCACGAAGATGAAGAGGTAGGTGAGCACCATGCCGAAGTCGCCGGAGGAGATGGCGATAAAGCCCGCCATGACCAGCGTGTGTCCGGCAATCTGAAAGACAGACGTGGGCCGGGAGATACCTCGCTCTCTGAGCTTGATGCACTGCCAGGCCAGCAGGAGCACGAAGGACAGCTTGACAATCTCAGCGGGCTGAATGTTGAAGGGGACACCGGGTATGTGAATCCAGCTCCGGTTTCCGTTGACCTCCACACCCAGAGGGGTGCGGGTGAGAAGGACGAACACGGCGTTGAAGGCCAGAAGAAACTTCCAGGATTTTTCCGTAATCAGCTCCACATCCACAGAGGAGATGAAGATATAGACCACAATCCCCAGCACAATGGCCACGGACTGGATGATCATATTTCGGTAGGTCTGGAGATACCGGGTGGCGCTGTAAATCAGCACCAGGCCGTATCCGGAGGCGGCGATACATAATGTGAGCAGCAGAAGATCTCCCTTTCGGAAGAACTCCCGCAGGGAGTCGGTAAACCAGGACAAGAGGGGGCCTCCTTTCGAGGAATCAGGATAGAACCAACCTATTTTACATGGAAAGCCAAGGCCTTCCATGCGTACAGCTTTGTTCAGCACGCATTATTCTACCATCTTTTTTAAAAAGCGTAAACAAGTTTTGCGCAGTGTTCACACATATGTTATAATGACCCACAGAAGCAAGGCTGCCGGAGGTATTCCGGCAGGAATCCGAGGTGTGATATGGAATATGTTTCAAATTCCCCGGCGGAGACCGAGGACCTAGGGGCGGCTCTGGCGGAGCGGCTGAAGCCGGGGACAGTGGTGGCCTTCAGCGGGGACCTGGGAGCGGGCAAGACCGCCTTTGTCCGGGGCATGGCCCGTGGTCTGGGCATCTCCGAGCGGGTGACCAGCCCCACCTTCACCATTGTAAATGAGTACGAGGGTGGCCGCCTGCCCCTCTTCCACTTTGACATGTACCGCCTGGGCAGCTCCGACGAGCTGTTTGACATCGGCTGGGAAGACTACCTGGTCCGGGGCGGCGTGTGCGCCGTGGAGTGGAGCGAGAACGTCTCCGATGCCATGGAAGGGGACTGCATCCGGGTGGATATCCGCCGGGGCGCCCACGACAGTCAGCGGCTGATTACCATAGAAGGAGGGGACGCGACATGAAGATACTGGCTCTGGAGACCTCTGCGGTGGCCTGTTCGGTGGCCCTGTGCGAGGACGAGAAGCTGCTGGCCCAGTCCTTTCAGAACAACGGCCTGACCCACAGCGTCACCCTGATGCCCATGTGCCAGGCCATGCTGGCCGGGTGCGGCGTGAAGCTGGAGGACGTGGACGTGATTGCGGTGGCGGCGGGACCGGGGTCCTTCACCGGCCTGCGCATCGGCGTGGCGGCGGCCAAGGGCCTGGCCTGGCCGGGGGACAAGCCCTGCGCCGGGGTGTCCACCCTGGAGGCCATGGCCTGGACGGTGGCCCATGTGGAGGGCGCGGAGATTTGCGCCGTCATGGACGCGCGCCGGAACCAGGTGTACAACGCCCGCTTTGCCGCCGTGGACGGCGTGCCGGTGCGTCTGACCCCGGACCGGGCCATCAGCCTGGCCGAACTGGGGGAGGAGTTAAAAAACAGCGGAAAGCCGCAAATAATAGTTGGAGACGGCGCCGGGTTATGCTATAATAATTTGAACGGGTGTGGGCCGGAGCTCCGGATGGCGCCGCCCCATCTGCGCCTTCAGACGGCATGGGGTGTGGCCCGGGCCGCGCTGGAGCAGGCGCGGGCGGGGACGCTGACCACAGCTCAGGGTCTGGCGCCCAACTACCACCGCCTCTCCCAGGCGGAGCGGGAACGGCTGGAACGGGAACGTACGCAGGCGCGGACGGAGACCGCCGCGCCCACGAAATAAACAGACAAAGGGGACGTTGATGATGGAAAAGATGGATAAGGTACATGTGCTGGACCACCCTCTTCTGCAGCATAAGCTGAGCATTCTGCGTGACGAGCGCACCGGCGTGAAGGACTTCCGCGAGGTCGTGGCCGAGATCGCCACTCTGATGTGCTATGAGGCCACCCGGGACCTGCCTCTGGAGGACGTGGAGATTAAGACTCCCGTGGCTACCGGCACCTTCAAGGCTCTCTCCGGCAAGAAGCTGGCCATTGTGCCCGTGCTGCGTGCCGGCCTGGGCATGGTGGACGGTATTCTCACTCTGATTCCCTCCGCCAAGGTGGGCCACATCGGCCTGTACCGTGACCCCCAGACCCTGGAGCCTGTGGAGTACTACTGCAAGATGCCCAACGACATCTCCGAGCGCGATGTCATCATCCTGGATCCCATGCTGGCCACCGGCGGCTCCGCCTCCGCTGCCATCCAGTTCATCAAGAACTACGGCGTCAAGCACATCAAGCTGATGAACATCATTGCTGCCCCCGAGGGCATCGAGCGGGTGCACAAGGATCATCCCGACGTGGATATCTACTGCGCCGCTGTGGATGAGAAGCTCAACGACCACTGTTACATTGTCCCCGGCCTGGGCGACGCCGGCGATCGCATCTTCGGCACGAAGTAAATTTTCCCTCGGTGTCGCCCGGCACCGCGCCTTTTGGCGCGTCCAAGCGTTTTGCCGCAGGGGCAATTCATTTGCCCCGAGGATGTAAGATTTGGGGTCCACGGCGGGCGTCAGCCGGCTGAGGCCGACGCCGGCGACCGTATCTTCGGCACCAAGTAAGACACCAATACAGCACAGCGGCCCTCCGGCATTCAGCCGGAGGGCCGCTGCTTTTTCGAGAAAATTTTTTGTGGGTCAGCGGCGGAGGGGAGAAAACGGTTGAGTATTTGCGTATGAGGTGCTATAATATTTTCCAAGTGCGTAAACATGAAAAAGACTGTTCCGAGAGGAGTTTCCTATAATGAAAATCGTGGTTTTGGCCGGCGGGCTTTCGCCGGAGCGGAATGTATCCCTGTCCACAGGCACCATGGTGGCCGAGGCCCTCACCAGCCTGGGTCATGAGGTGGCCCTGGTGGATATGTACTTCGGCGTGAAGAAGAAGGGGGCGGAGCTGTCCGGCCTCTTCGGCGCGCCCATCTCTGAGGAGCACAAGCGGGTGAGCCGTCAGGCCCCCGACCTGGCGGCGGTGAAGGCCAGCCGCACCGAGGGCGGGAACAGCATGTTCGGCCCCGGCGTGCTGGAGCTGTGCGGCATGGCCGACCTGGTGTTCCTGGCCCTCCACGGCTCCTGCGGCGAGGACGGCCGGGTCCAGGCCGCCTTTGACCTGATGGGCATCCCCTACACCGGCTCCGGCTACCTGGGCAGCGCCATCGCCATGGATAAGGACCTGACCAAGCGGATGGTGGCCGACGTGGTCAGCACTCCCGGCTGGAAGACCGTGTCCTACACCGCCGACGACATCGACGAGCTGGTGGAGACCGCCCGGCTGCCTCTGGTGGTGAAGCCGGTGGCCAGCGGGTCCTCCATCGGCGTGTCCATCGCCCACACGGCGGAGGAGCTCCGCACCGCCCTCACCGAGGGCCTGGCCCTGGGCGGCCGGACCGTGCTGGAGCAGTACGTGAAGGGCCGCGAGCTCCAGGTGGCCATCCTGGAGGATAAGGCCCTGCCCTCCATTGAGATCATCCCCAAGCAGGGGTTCTACGACTACGAGAACAAGTACCAGCCCGGCGCGGCTGAGGAGGTCTGCCCGGCGGACATCAGCCCCGAGGCGGAGCAGAAGCTGCGGGAGGCCGCCGTGCGGGTCTACGAGACTCTGGGTCTGGCGGTGTACTCCCGCGCCGACTTCATTCTGGACGCCGACGGGGAGCCCTGGTTCCTGGAGATCAACACCCTGCCCGGCATGACTCCCACCAGCTTGGTGCCTCAGGAGGCCGCCGCGGTGGGCATTGACTACAACACGCTGTGCCAGCGCATTGTGGACGCGTCCCTTGCGGCGCGGAAGCAGGGCCGGTAAGCGTTACGGTGTAAGAAAAAGACTGGACACAAGGAGAAGCATATGGAACCGATCACCATACGGGACATTCTCACGGCGGTAAAGGGCCGGATTCTGGGCGATTTTGACAACCTGGACCTGGAGATCAGCTGGGTGGAGACGGACAGCCGCACCATCCACGAAGGCTCCCTCTTCGTCCCCCTCATCGGCGAGCAGTTCGACGGCCATGCCTACATCACCTCGGCGCTGGAGGGCGGCGCAGCGGCCTGCTTCACCCAGCGGGACCGGGAGAGCTACCTGCCCGGCAAGTGCTATATCCGGGTGGACCACACCCAGCGGGCCCTGCGTGACCTGGCTGTGTGGTACAAGAAGAAGTTTGACATCCCGGTGGTGGCGGTGACGGGCAGCGTGGGCAAGACCACCACAAAGGACATGGTGGCCGCCGTCCTGGGGGAGCACTACAAGGTGCTCAAGACCGAAGGCAACCTGAACACGGACATCGGCACCTGCCGCACCCTGTTCCGGCTGGACAGCAGCTACCAGATCGCCGTGCTGGAGATGGGCATGAACCATCCCGGCGAGATTGAGGTCATGTCCGCCATTGCCCAGCCCGACGTGTGCCTCATCACCAACATCGGCGACTCCCACATCGAGCACCTGGGCTCCCGGGAGAACATTCTCAAGGCCAAGTGCGAGATTTTCAGCCACGCCAAGCCGGGCTGCCTGGCGGTGCTCAACGGGGACGACCCGCTGCTGCGCACCCTGGAGGGCAAGCTGCCCGGTTCCATCCTCTGGTGCGGCGGCGCGGCCGGGCTGGACTACACAGCCGACCACCTGGTGAGCGACGGTACGTCCAATGTCTGCTGTGAAGTAAAAACCCCCCACACCAGCTGTCAGGTGGAGATTCCCGCCCTGGGCAGCCACATGATCTACCCCACCCTGATGGCTGCGGCGGTGGCAGAGCACTTCGGCGTTACGGCGGAGGAGTTCCGCCGGGGCGTGCTTCACTTCGCCCCCACCAAGATGCGCATGAACATCATCCAGCGGGGGGAGGATATCACCATCCTCAACGACACCTACAACGCCAACCCCCAGTCCATGCGGGCGGCGGTGGAGGTGCTCTCCAAGACCCACAGCGGGCGGAAGATCGCCGTGCTGGGCGATATGTTCGAGCTGGGCACTCTGGCCCCCGCTCTCCACGCCGGCATCGGCACCTATCTGGGCAAGGCGGGCATCGACTGCCTGGTGGCCGTGGGCGAGCTGGCCAGGAATATTTACGACGCCGCCAAGGCGGCCATGGTGCCGGAGGTCCACTACTGCGCCACAAAAGAGGAGGCCCTGCCCGTCCTGGCGCAGGTGGTGAAACCACACGCGACCATTCTGGTCAAGGCCTCCCGGGGCATGGCGTTTGAAGATTTGACGGAATACTTGAAGAGCATCACTCAGGAGCCCTGAGTCAGCCGAAGAGCTTGGCCAGATTCTCCTTGAAGGGCGGGTAGATAACCCCACGCTCAGTGATGATGCCGGTGAGCAGCTGGTGGGGGGTCACGTCAAAGGCTGGGTTCCAGGTGCGCACCTGTTCCGGTGCGGTCTGGACTCCCGCCAGATGGGTGACCTCCACGCCGGGGCGCTCCTCAATGGGAATACCGCTGCCGTCCTCAATGGACAGGTCGATGGTGGAGGAGGGCAGGGCGGTGTAGAAGGGGATACCGTGGTAGCGGGCGTTGACCGCCACCGAGTAGGTACCAATTTTGTTGGCAAAGTCCCCGTTGGCGGCCATCCGGTCACAGCCCAGAATGACCAGGTCCACCTTGCCCTGGGCCATGAGAAAACCGGCCATGTTGTCGGTGATGAGGGTGCAGGGGATGTTGTCGTGCACCAGCTCATAGGCGGTGAGCCGGGCTCCCTGGAGCAGGGGACGGGTCTCATCAGCGTAAACCATATCCACTTTACCCTGACTGAAAGCAGAACGTACCACGCCCAGCACCGTGCCGTATCCGCCGGTGGCCAGACTGCCGGCGTTGCAGTGGGTGAGAATGCGGGCGTGGTGAGGCACCACCGCCGCGCCGAAGTCGCCCAGGGCGTGGTTCATGGCCACATCCTCTTCGTGGATGGCCTTGGCCTCCCGGATGAGGGCGTCAATGGCCTCCGGTGTGCCGCCGTTGGCCTTCAGGCAGCCGGCCATGCGCCGCAGGGCCCAGAACAGGTTGACGGCGGTGGGCCGGCTGGCGGCCAATACCTGCTCCGCCTCTTCCATGGCGGCGGCAAAGTCCGGCGCGTCCCGCAGCTCCAGCGCGGCCAAACAGTAGGCGTAGGCGGCCGTCACGCCGATGGCGGGGGCGCCCCGCACCACCATATCGGTGATGGCCCTGGCCACAGCGCGGAAATCGGTGTAGGCAATCCAGTCCTCCCGGACGGGAAGCCTTGTCTGGTCGAGGAGGTAAAGTGTATTTCCTTCCCAGCGAATAGCATCCATAGCGCAGCCTCCTAAGGGGACCGGCCGCCCGGAGCGGCCGGTTTGATATAGATTAATTGTAGCACAAAGGACTGACAGGAGACAAGAAATGATAGATATATCCGTCTCAAACCTGACCAAGGAGTTTGAGGTAGGCAAGAAAATACTGGACGGCCTGACGTTCCAGGTTGACCAGGGTGAGCGGGTCGGTCTGCTGGGCAAGAACGGCGCGGGCAAGACCACGGTGTTCAAGATCATTACCGGCGAGATGGACTACGACGACGGCCAGGTGATGACCGCACCCGGCAAGACAGTGGGCCTTATCTCCCAGATTCCGGTCTATCCGCCGGAGTACACCGTGGAGGACGTGCTGAACACGGCGTTCTCCAAGCTCCACAAGATGGAGGAGGAGATGGCCGCCCTCACCGTCAGAATGGGAGAGGACAGCGACCCGGCGCTGCTGCGGCGGTACGGGGAGCTGTCCGCCGCCTTTGAGGCCAAGGGCGGGTATGATACCGCCACTGAGCTCAACAAGGTGTGCAACGGCCTTGAAATTCCCCAGTCCATGCGGGAGCAGCTCTTCTCCGCCCTGTCCGGCGGTGAAAAGACCCGGGTGAACCTGGCCCGGCTGATTCTGGAGGACACCGACATCCTCCTGCTGGACGAGCCCACCAACCACCTGGACCTGCGGGCCACCGAGTGGCTGGAGGAGTACCTGGACAAGTTCAAGGGCACGGTGCTGGCCATCTCCCACGACCGGTGGTTCCTGGACAAGGTGGTCCGCCGGGTGATTGAGATTGTGGAGGGCAAGGCCGAGTTCTACGAGGGCAATTACAGCTTCTACGTGGTGGAGAAGGAGCGCCGCTACCAGGAGAAGCTCAAGCAGTACGAGAAGGAGCAGGCCAAGATTGAGCAGCTGGAGAAGGCCGCTGAGCAGCTGCGGGTCTGGGCCTATTCCGGCATGGACAAGACCTTCAAGCGGGCCCGATCCATGGAGAGACGCATTGAGCGCATGCGCACCACCGACAAGCCCAAGAAGGAGCGGAAGCTGGACATCCGCTTTGGTGAGCGGGATTTCCGGGGCGACGAGGTCATGGTCATCAAGGGCCTGGCCAAGCGGTTTGACGACCGGACCTTGTTTTCCGACGTAAACCTGCTGGTGGAGGGGGGCGAGCGCATCGCTCTGCTGGGTGACAACGGCACCGGCAAATCCACCCTGATTAAAATCATCATGGGGGAGGAGCAGCCCAGCGAGGGCAAGCTGCGCATGGGCCCCACGGTGAAAATCGGCTACCTGCCCCAGATTATCCACTTCTCCCACCCAGAGCGCAACCTGGTGGACACCATGATCTACGACCTGGACTGCTCCACCCAGACCGCCCGCAACCGGCTGGCCGCCTTCAACTTCCAGGGTGAGGACGTGTTCAAGCCGGTGTCCGCCCTGTCGGGCGGCGAGCAGAGCCGCCTGCGGCTGTGCATGCTGATGGACGAGAAAATCAATCTTCTGATTCTGGACGAGCCCACCAACCATCTGGATGTGGCCAGCCGCGAGTGGATTGAGGAGGCGGTGGAGGACTACGAGGGCAACCTGCTCTTCGTCTCCCACGACCGTTACTTCATCAACCGCTTCGCCACCCGCATCTGGATGCTGGAGGATGGCCACATCACCGACTTTGAGGGCACCTATCAGGAGTTCCAGGCCGCCCGGGAGCGGAAGCAGGCCCAGGCCAAGGCCGCGCCGGTGGTGCAGGAGGAGAAGCCCAAAAAGGAGAAGCCCAAACGCCCCGGCGGCACCAAGGAGCTGGAGAAGCAGGTGGCGGCAGCGGAGCGGGCGGTGGCCAAGGCGGAGGAGAAGCAGTACGAGCTGTCCCTCAAGGCCGAGGAGGTGGCCTCCAACTATCTGGAGCTCCAGAAGGTGTACGAGGAGCAGAAGGCTCTGGAGGACGAGATTGCCGCCCTGTATGCCAAATGGGAGCAGCTGGCCGCCGAGCTGGAGGAGGCCCAGGGATGAAAAGTGAGAACGAATACCGCATCTACGGGGGAAAGAATCTCCATCCTCTCCTGCGGGTTGTGATGGGGCTGGTGGGAGTTGGACTTATCTGCTTTGCCATTCTGGCCACCATTGTGTGTATCGGAAAGCGGACCCAGATCCAGGGCACGCCCAAGGTGATGATTATCCTGGGCTGCAAGGTGGAGGAGAGCGGGCCGTCGGAGCTGCTGCGGGACAGGCTGGACACGGCGCTGGACTATCTCAACGGCCTGGACAGCCCCATCCCGGTTATCGTCAGCGGCGGTCAGGGGAAGGATGAGCCGGTGAGCGAGGCCTCGGCCATGGCGGACTACCTGATTAAGGCGGGCTATGACAAGGCGTACATCTATCTGGAGGACAACTCTCACAACACCGCCGAGAATCTGGGCTACTCCGCGGCGCTGCTGGAGTCCCTGTCCCTGGACCCGGCGGAGGACGGGGTGCTGATTGTGTCAAACGGATTCCATCTGACCCGGGCCCGGATGCTGGCGGAGCGGTTTGGATATGAAGATGTGTCCACCCTGGCCGCGCCCACCAGCCACTTGCCCTCCCGGATCAGTATGTTTTTCCGGGAGCCCCTGGCGCTGGTGAAGTCCTTCCTCTTTGACCGGGAGATGCCCCGGACTGAGACACCCACGGCTGAGGTCAGCCAAATGATATACGGAGGTTAACATGCTGGACAAGCTCAGGAGCCTGGAGCTCCACTATGAGGACCTGGTGGCCCGGCTCAACGCCCCGGAGACCTACGGCGATCCGGCGCTGGTGGCAAAGCTGAATAAGGAGCAGAGCGAGCTGGAGCCTCTGGTGGAGACCTACCGGCGCTATATGCGGCGGCAGCGGGACATGGAGGATGCCCGGGCCCTCATGTCCGATCCGGACATGAAGGAGCTGGCCCAGGAGGAGTTCGCCCAGGCCAAGGCGGAGTCAGAGGAGCTGGAGCAGAAGATGAAGATTCTCCTGCTGCCCACCGACCCCAACGACGGCAAGAACGTCATTGTGGAAATCCGGGCCGGCGTGGGCGGGGAGGAGGCGGCGCTGTTCGCCAACTCCCTCTACCGGATGTACTCCATGTACGCCGAGGCCCGCCGCTGGAAGGTGGAGGTCGCCAGCCTGAACGAGACGGAGCTGGGCGGCATAAAGGAAATTTCCTTCACGGTTGAGGGCGGCGGCGCGTACAGCCGCCTGAAGTTTGAGAGCGGCGTCCACCGGGTGCAGCGGGTGCCCGAGACCGAATCGGGCGGGCGGATTCACACCTCCACCGTCACGGTGGCGGTGCTGCCCGAGGCCGAGGAGGTGGACGTGGACATCAACCCGGCTGACATTGAGATGCAGGTGTTCCGCTCCTCCGGCGCGGGCGGACAGCACATCAACAAGACCTCCTCCGCCGTCCGGCTCATCCACAAGCCCACCGGCATGGTGGTGGAGTGCCAGCAGGAGCGCAGCCAGTTCCAGAACCGGGACAAGGCCATGCAGATTCTTCGTTCCCGTCTCTATGAGGCGGAGCAGCAGCGGGTGAACAGCGAGTGGAGCGAGGAGCGGCGCAGCCAGGTGGGCACAGGCATGCGCAACGAGCGCATCCGGACCTACAACTTCCCCCAGGGCCGCCTGACCGACCACCGCATCGGCCTCACCCTCTACAAGCTGGAGGACGTGATGAACGGCGACCTGGACGAGATTATCGACAGCCTGATTACCGCCGACCAGGCGGAGCGGCTGAAGCAGAGCGGAGAGGCGGACTAAGGGCCATCCCGCGAAAGGAGATTTTTACAATGGAAATGCTGATTCGTTACACCAACCTGCCCCAGGGCATGGAGCAGGAGGAGTTCAAGCTGGCCGTGGCCAATCTGCTGGAGGATGACGGCTGGCTCACCGGCTCCGGAGAGGACGAGAACGGCCGCTATCTGGAGATGGAGCTGGAGGACGAGAAGGTGAACCCCAAGCACTGCATCGTGGCGGTGCGGGGCTATCTGTGCGGCGCGGGCTTCCCCCGGGATACTGCCCTGGAGCTTGCCGGCGTGGCCACCAATATCTACGGCTGATCCATACAAACCAAGGAATGAAAAGAAAGGAGCCCCTGTTATGAAAAAGGTGACTGCGATTCTGAACATTCTCTCCGGCATGGCGCTCATTGCCGCAGGCATTGTGGGCCTGATCCAGGCCTGCACCGAGCGGAGCACGGACGGCTGGAACTGAAATCTGATTTTCGAGGCGAGCAAGCGTGATCACACAACGACTGACGGCCCATGACACCCAGGCGGCGGCGGAAATTCTGAAGCGGGGAGGCCTGCTGGGCATCCCCACTGAGACGGTCTACGGCCTGGGGGCCAGCGGCCTTGACCCGGAGGCGGTGGCCCATATCTTTGCAGCCAAGGGCCGCCCTCAGGACAATCCGCTGATTCTCCATGTCCCCTCGGCGGACTGGCTGGCGCGGTACTGTGAGGACATCCCCGCCGCGGCCTACGCCCTGGCGGAGCGGTTCTGGCCGGGCCCTCTGACCATGATTCTCCGGCGCAAGCCCATTGTGCCCGACGCAGTGACCGCCGGGCTGGACACGGTGGGTATGCGCTGTCCGGACCATGCGGTCACCCGGGCCATTATCGCGGCGGCGGGCGTGCCGGTGGCGGCCCCCTCGGGCAACACCTCCGGCCGGCCCAGCCCCACCAGCGCGGCGGACATGCTGGAGGATATGGACGGGAAGATTGACGGCATCGTGGACGGAGGCCCCTGCACAGTGGGGGTGGAGTCCACCATCATCGACCTGACCCTGACGCCTCCCCGGCTGCTGCGGCCCGGCGGCGTGACCCTGGAGCAGCTCCGGGACGCCCTGGGAGAGGTGGACGTGGACCAGGCGGTCACCCGCCTCATGGGCAAGGACGAGCATCCCCGGGCGCCGGGCATGAAGTACCGCCACTACGCCCCCAAGGCGCCGGTGACGGTGGTGAAGGGCCCGGCGGACAGGACCGCGGCCTACATCCGGGACCACCTGGGACCCAGGAGCGGCGTCATCTGCTTTGACGAGTTTGCCGGCTGCTTCCCCGGCCGCCCGGTGGAGACCATGGGTCCCGCCGCCGACAAGGAGGAGCAGGCCCGGCGGGTCTTTGACGCCCTGCGGTACTTTGACAGCACCGACGTGGAGGAGATCTGGTCCCAGTGCCCGGACGACGAGGGCATCGGCCTGGCCGTGTCCAACCGGCTGAATAAGGCGGCCGGATTCCATATTGTGGACCTGAACCAGGACTCATAACAGACCGGGACGGCGAGAAAAATGAAGATTATCGGGATTACCGGCCCCACCGGGGCGGGGAAGACCACCGCCCTCCGGGTGGTGACGGACCTGGGCGGCTGCATCATTGACTGCGACCAGGTGTACCACCAGCTCCTGGAGGAGAGCGCCGCCATGAGAAACGAGTTGACGGAACGCTTCGGAAGGGGTATTCTAGACGAAGAACAGCGGCTGGACCGAAAGAAGCTGGGGGCGCTGGTCTTTCAGGACAGCGCTCTGCTGGCCGACCTGAACGCCATCACCCACCGGTATGTCCGCCGGCGGGTGGAGGAGCTGCTCCGCGCTGCCCGGACGGAGGGACGGCCTCTGGCCGCCGTGGACGCCATCGCTCTCATTGAGAGCGGCCTGGGCGGCCTGTGCGACGCGGTGGTGGGCATTCTGGCTCCGCCGGAGGTGCGGGTCCGGCGCATCATGGCCCGGGACGGTATCCCGGAGGAGTATGCTGTTATGCGGGTGAAGGCCCAGCAGGGCGACGACTTTTTCCGGGAAAACTGCACCGCAGTGCTGGAAAACACCGGGGAAGAGGCGGAGTTTGCCCGTCAGGCCAGGGCGCTGTTTGAGAAAATCATGAATCTTGGAGCGGAGACCCGCTCTGAGTAAGGAGGAAATCATATGGACGAGAAGCAGAAGACCGTGGGAGAGCTGCGCCGTGAGGCTCTGCTCTACAAGCCCAAGAACGGCTACGACCGCCTGACGGCGGAGGACGAGGCCGCCATGAAGTCTTACTGTGAGGACTACAAGAAGTTCCTGGACGCGGGCAAGACCGAGCGGGAGTGCGTGGACGAGGTGGTCCGCCAGGCCGAGGAGCGGGGCTTCAAGCCTTTTGTCCGGAGCATGGCCGTCAATGCCGGCGACAAGCTCTACCGGGTCAACCGGGGCAAGGCCATTATGCTGGCTGTGGTGGGTACCACCCCCCTCAGCGAGGGCGTCAACATCGGCGCGGCCCACATCGACTCCCCTCGTCTGGACATCAAGCCCAACCCCCTCTATGAGGATACCGAGCTGTGCTTCCTCAAGACCCACTACTACGGCGGCATCCGCAAGTACCAGTGGGTGACCATTCCCCTGGAGCTCCACGGCGTCATCGCCATGAAGGACGGCAGCGTCATCAAGGTGGCCATCGGTGCCGGCGCCGGCGACCCCCTCTTCACCGTGGACGACCTGCTGCCCCATCTGGCGGCCGACCAGAGCAAGAAGCCCCTGTCCGAGGCCATCCCCGGCGAGAGCCTGAACGTGCTGGTGGGCAGCCGTCCCTTCAAGGATGACGAGGGCTCTGAGCGGGTGAAGCTGGCCATTCTGGACCTGCTGAACCAGAAGTACGGCATTGTGGAGGAGGACTTCATCTCCGCCGAGCTGACCGCCGTGCCCGCCTTCCGGGCCAGCGACATCGGCTTTGACCGCTCCCTCATCGGCGCCTACGGCCACGATGACCGTGTCTGCGGCTACGCCTCCCTGGCGGCCCTCTTTGCCCTGGACAGCGCGCCCGCCCGCACTGCCGTGTGCATGCTGGCCGACAAGGAGGAGATTGGCTCCGAGGGTGTGTCCGGCATGAAGTCCGCCGCCTTTGACACCTTTATGAGCGACCTGTGCGACGCCCAGCAGGTGTCCCTGAAGGCCTGCTATGAGCGGTCCTTCTGCCTGTCCGCCGACGTGTGCGCCGCCTATGACCCCAACTTTACCGAGGCCTTTGAGAAGCGCAACAGCGCCTATATCAACCGCGGCATGGGCCTGTGCAAGTACACCGGCGCCCGGGGCAAGTCGGGCGCGTCCGACGCTGCTGCCGAGCTGGTGGCCTATGCCCGCCGGATTCTGGACGAGGCCGGCGTGGCCTGGCAGATGGCCGAGCTGGGCAAGGTGGACCAGGGCGGCGGCGGCACCGTGGCCGCCTATATGGCCGAGCGGGACATCGACACCCTGGATGCCGGCGTTCCCGTGCTCTCCATGCACGCTCCCTTCGAGACCGTGAGCAAGCTGGACTGCTACATGACCTATAAGGGCATGAAGGCGGTCTATGAGGCGAAGTGAGGATAACCAAGCGCATTACTCTCTCAGACAGAACTGGGCTCCGCATGCATGCGGAGCCCAGTTTTTGTATTCCGGTGCTAATTTATGGTGGGAGAATATTGAAAAAGTAAGAAATATAACGGAATTTGTCGGAAATTTTTACAGATAGGAATAAGAGAGGAATTTAAGTCACAGAAAAAAGAAAAAGAATTTTGAAATAAAACATTTGAAATTGCAAGAGACAGATAATTTTGATATAATTTAGACATTCCCGGCAGAAGTGCAGGTGAGGGCATGGGTTTGAACCGAAACAAGAATAACTTAAAATATGCGGTTGTGCTCGCTGCATTCCTCTGCTACCTTGCGGCGGCATTTGTGATATTCTTTTCCAGCGTAGACAGCGCGGTCAAGAAAAATACGGTAGAACTGCTCCACTCCAACGTGGAACAGCAGAGCTATCACTTTGAGGCAGTCATTGAGCTCCAGTTCAATACATTGGAAGTAGCGTCAAACTATATCAGCCTGCAGCCTCAGCAGCTGACAAGTGAGCAGATGGAAGACATGCTTCAGGCGCTCTCCTCCACGGATACCTTTGGCAGAACCATGCTGATTCTTCCGGACGGCACCGGATACACCAGCGATGGGATTACCAGCCAGGTGGCGGACCGGGAGTACTTCAAGAGAGCGCTGAGCGGGGAACGTGCCATCAGCAATCCTATTTCAAGCTCTGTGGACGGAGACAACAAGGTTGTTCTGGCCGTACCGGTACATAGGGACGGCGAGGTCACAGCGGTGCTGGGCGGCTCCTACGATGTGGGTGCGCTGAGCAACCTGTTGTTTGCGGATATCTATGGCGGCAAGGGGTATTCCTTCATTGTGGCAGCGGACGGCTCTATGGTGAGCACCGGAACCGGCAAGGCTGACTGGGCAAAGCGGAATATTTTTGACGCCTATGGAGAGGTAGCCTTCTCCAAGGGATCTCTGGACCAGATGAGAGAGGACTTTCAGAGAAGAAGCAGCGGCAGTATTATTGTGGACAATAAGGGAGTTGGAAGCTATCTGGCCTACGAGCCTCTGAACTGCAACGACTGGATACTCTGCTATGTGGTAAGTGAGGAGAATGCACAGAGCAGCTATGAGTTCATTATCCATTATGAGCTGCTGCTGGGCGTAGCATTCCTTCTTGGCGTAGGTGTGCTGCTGGTGTCCTTCCAGCAGCTCAACGCCCGGGACCGCCGCCGGCTGGAACGGAAGGCGGAGGAAGACCCGCTGACCGGCCTGCTCAACAAGGAGAGCACTGCCCGGAGCATTACGGACTGGCTCAATGAAGAGCGGTGTAAGGGCTTCCAGGTGCTGCTGATGGTGGACTTGGACCACTTCAAGGAGATCAACGACACCTATGGCCACGCCACAGGCGACCTGGTGCTGAAAAAAGCCGCTCAGGTCCTGCGGGGCGTGTTCCGTGAGACAGATATCGTGGGCCGGGTGGGCGGCGACGAGTTTATGGTGTTCCTGAAGAACGTGGGCAACCCGGAGGTTGTGCAGCGGCTCATGAGCACCCTGAACAACCGAATCCGTACCATCGGCGTCGACGAGCTCCCCCAGGAGACCCTGTCGTGCAGCATCGGTGCGGCATTCTACCCCCGGCACGGGAAGGACTTTACGCTGCTGTATGAGAATGCTGACCGGGTCCTCTATGAGGCCAAGCGGGCGGGACGGAACGGCCACGCAGTCTTTGAGGCCGACAGCTGAAGCTGCGGGTTGTGCCGTATTCTGTCCGGAAAAAAGATATCGCATTCAAAGCCCCCGGCGGATGAGATTCCGCCGGGGGCTTTTTGGATGAAATGGCGCATGTCTGCAAACACTAGCACCAGATTCCAAGGAGGTGCTGAACTATGGCAGACGAGACAAAGGAGACGGCCGCAGCCGGGAGCGGGGAAGACGGAGAGGAGAGCCTGAGCAGCCGTCAGCAGCAGATTGTGGACATGGGGTCCGCTACGATTAAGACGGAGCGAGGCACAGTCCACACCCTCACCATTGTGGGGCAGATTGAGGGCCATCAGCTGCTGCCCTCCACCGCCAAGACCACCAAATATGAGCATGTAATGCCCCTTCTGGCGGCCATTGAGGAGAGCAGTGAGGTGGACGGCGTGCTCATTCTGCTCAACACAGTGGGCGGCGACATTGAGGCGGGGCTGGGCATCGCCGAGCTGATTGCCAGCATGCGCAAGCCCACCGTGTCCCTGGTGCTGGGGGGCGGCCACTCCATTGGCGTACCCCTGGCGGTGTCCGCCAAGAAGTCCTTCATTGCGCCCTCCGCCGCCATGACTATCCACCCTGTGCGGCTCAATGGCCTGGTTATCGGCGTACCCCAGACCTTCTACTACTTTGAGCGGATTCAGGACCGGATTATCCAGTTTGTCACCCACAACAGCCACGTGGACCGGGAGACCTTTACCAAAATGATGCTCCAGACCGGGGAATTGGCGGCCGATGTGGGCAGCGTCATCTACGGCGAGGAGGCGGTGAAAATCGGCCTCATTGACCACATTGGCGGGCTCTCCGACGCGCTGGACTGCCTCCACGGCATGATGGAGGAGGAACGGCAGCGGAGAATGGACGCCCTCAGAACCTGAAAAGCACAGCGCCCCCCGGAGGAACCAGCCTCCGGGGGGCGCATCTGTGGGTAGGGATTTATTCGATTCCCTTGCCGTTGTTCCATTTCCAGTCTCTGATTTCGGGCATATCTTCGCCGTAGGTGGTGATATACTGCCGGTGCTCCACCAGCTTGTCCCGCATGAGCTGGATGAGGAAGGCGCCCCGGTTGCCCAGCTGGGGCAGGCGCTTCACCGTGTCCATCACCAGATGGTAGCGGTCAATGTCGTTCTGTACCCGCATGTCAAAGGGGGTGGTGATGGTGCCCTCCTCCTTGTAGCCCCGGACGTGGAGCTTCTTGTTCCGGCGGCGGTAGGTCAGCTCGTGGACCAGGGTGGGGTAGCCGTGGAAGGCAAAGATGATGGGCTTGTCGGTGGTGAAATAGGCGTCGTAGTCCTCGTCGGTGAGGCCGTGGGGATGCTCGGTATGGGGCTGGAGCTTCATCAGGTCCACCACGTTGATGACCCGGATGTGGAGCTCAGGCAGGTACTTGCGCAGGATGGTCACTGCCGCCAGGGTCTCCAGGGTGGGCGTGTCGCCGCAGCAGGCCATGACCACGTCGGGCTCAGCCCCCTGGTCGTTGGAGGCCCACTGCCAGATGCCGATGCCCTGGGTGCAGTGCTTCACCGCCTGGTCCATGGTGAGCCACTGAGGCCGGGGGTGCTTGGAGGCCACAATCACGTTGACATAGTTGCGGCTCTTGATGCAGTGGTCAAAGGTGGACAGCAGGCAGTTGGTGTCGGGGGGCAGGTAGAGCCGCACCACGTCCGCCTTCTTGTTGGCCACATGGTCCAGGAAGCCGGGGTCCTGGTGGGTGAAGCCGTTGTGGTCCTGCTGCCACACGTTGGAGGCCAGAACATAGTTCAGGGAGGCGATATCCTGCCGCCAGGGCAGCTGGGAGGCCACCTTGAGCCACTTGGCGTGCTGGGACACCATGGAGTCCACAATGCGGATAAAAGCCTCGTAACTGACAAAGGCGCCGTGCCGGCCGGTGAGGAGGTAGCCCTCCAGCCAGCCCTGGCACATATGCTCGGAGAGCATGGCGTCCATGACCCGGCCCTCGGTGTCCAGATTCAGGTCGTTGTCGATGAAGTCGGTGTTCCACCGGCGGCCGGTCACCTCAAAGACCGGCTCCAGCCCGTTGGACTTGGCCTCGTCGGGGGCAAAGATGCGGAAGTTTTTGGCCTCCATATTGAGGCGCACCACATCCCGCATGTACTTGCCCAGCTGGTGCATGTCCTCGCCCAGGTGGTCGCCGGGGGAGGGGACATCCACCGCGTAATTGCGGAAGTCGGGGCGGCGGAGGTCGCGGAGGACCTGTCCGCCGTTGGCGTGGGGGTTGGAGCCCATGCGGCGGTTGCCCACAGGGGCCAGCTCCCGCAGCTCGGGGACAAGCCGTCCGTTTTCGTCAAAGAGCTCCTCCGGGTGGTAGCTGCGCATCCAGGACTCCAGCAGGGCGATGTGCTCCGGGTGGGCGGCATCGGCGGGGACGGGGATGCGGTGGGCCAGGCAGGTGCCCTCCACCGGGAAACCGTCAAAGGAGACAGGGCAGGTCCAGCCCTTGGGGGAGCGGAACACAATCATGGGCCAGCGGGGCCGGGTGGGGTCGTTCTGGGTGCGGGCGTGCTCCTGAATGCGGCTGATCTCACGCACCGCCCAGTCCAGGGCAGCGGCCATGGTCTGGTGCATCTGGGGCGCGTCGTCCCCCTCCACGAACCGGGGCTCCCAGCCGCAGCCCTTGAAGTACATCTCCAGCTCCTCGTGGGTGATCCGGCCGAAGATGGAGGGGCCGGCGCTCTTGAAGCCGTTGAGGTGGAAGATGGGCAGCACGGCGCCGTCGGTGATGGGGTTGATGAGCTTATTGCTCTGCCATGCGGCGGCCAGGGGGCCGGTCTCGGCCTCGCCGTCGCCCACCACGCAGGCGGCAATCAGGTCGGGGTTGTCCATCACCGCGCCGAAGGCGTGGGACAGGGAGTAGCCCAGCTCACCGCCCTCGTTGATGGAGCCGGGGGCCTCGGGGCCCACGTGGCTGGGGATGCCGCCGGGGAAGGCGAACTGGCGGAAGAGCCGCTTCATGCCCTCCTCGTCCTGGCCCACGTTGGGATAAACCTCGCTGTATGTCCCCTCCAGATAGGTCTGGGCCACCACGGCCTCGCCGCCGTGGCCGGGACCGGCCAGATAGATCATGTTCAGGTCGTTCCGGGTGATGACCCGGTTGAGATGGGTATAGATAAAGTTCTGCCCCGGCGCGGTGCCCCAATGGCCCACAGTGTGCCGCTTGAGGTGTTCCGGCTTCAGGGGCTGGCGGAGCAGGGGATTGTCCAGCAGATAGAGCTGGCCCACGGACAGATAGTTGGCCGCGCGCCAGTAGGCGTCCATCTTGCGCAGCTGCTCCTGATCAAGGGGCCCCCGCTTTGACATACGGGCGGCGGATTTAAGTACAGGCTTAGATTCGGGTTTCGCGGTCTTAGCCATGGGAAGAGCCTCCTCGAACGCTTGAAATTACTATTATTATGCTAAATTATAGGGCAGAAGTCAATAGTTACGGCGGGATAAAAGAGAAAAAAGAGACTGCAACAGGTGCAGTCTCTTTTTTTACGGCTTAAACACCGCCCAGAGCGTTCAGCTTATAGTCGGTCAGGGTGAGGGAAGCGCCGTCGTAGATGACCCGGGCGGTGAGGGTACCGATGTCCATGGGGGACGCATCCCCGGCAGTGAGCTGAAGGCCGAACACGGCGGTGTAGGCCCCATCCTCCCAGCGGAAGAACACCAGATTGCCCACTGTGGCCAGGCCGTCCGGCTCGGACGGACCGTCGTACCAGGCGCTGATTTTTTCTGTCCCGGCGGTGATGGTGACGGTGTTTTCCTCGTGGTCATAGGAGAAGGAGAGCAGGCCCTCCAGCAGGGGGGTATAGTAGTCGGACAGCAGGCCGCAGTCGTTCCAGCCGCCGTCGGACTGGGGCTGATAGACGTGGAGCTCAAAGACGCTGCCCTCAGCGGAGTTGGACACGAGATAGACCACGGCCAGCTCCTCACTGCCGTCGCTGTCCAGGTCCTCCCAGCGCAGCTGGGGGAGCATGGGGTGCTCAGCGGAGAGGTAGACCTGGTCAAAGGGGGTGAGGGTGTCGCCCTGGGCGAGGAGAACGCCACAGGGAGCGCCGTCAGAATCGCCGCCGTAGCCGTAGAGGACGATATCCTGGCCGGCCAGTTCGGCCAGCCGGTAGAGGCTGCCGCTGCCCGCCTCGATGTCCTCGGCGGCGGACAGGGTGTCGGGCAGGTCGTCGGCGGAGATATCCTCCCACCAGGCGGGCTCCTCCGGAGCCTCCGAGGAGCTGGGAAGCGCAGCGGAGGGCTGGACAGAGGAGACGGGGACGGATTGGGACGGGGAAGGGGAGACGGCGGTCTCTCCAGTGCAGGCGGAGAGCAGCAGCAGTGCGGCCAGCAGGGCGGGGAACAGGAACTTCATAAGAGACCTCCTCAGGACGCTGCCCCCAGGGGCAGGATTCTGGTATGATAGACCCAGCGGTACAGGACCAGGGCCACGGCGCAGGAGATGATCTCAGCCGCGGGCAGGCACCACCAGACCTGGGCCGGGGCGATAAAGACCAGGGCCAGGCAGACGGGCAGCACGATGACGGCCTGGCGCAGCACGGAGAGAATCAGGCTGAACAGGGGCACGCCCAGGGCCTGGAAGGCGGCGCCCAGGATGATGGACACACCGGCGAACAGGAAGGAGAGGGAGATGGTCCGCAGGGCCGGGACGCCCATGGCCATGGCCGCCGCAGGCGCGCTGAAGATCTGCATGAGCAGCTGGGGGAAGAGCAGGAAAATCACCATGCCCACGCCCATGATGCACAGGGCGGCGGCCAGGGCGAAGCGGATGCCGCCGGCGATGCGCTTCTGCTTCCGGGCGCCGTAGTTGTAGCTGAGGATGGGGGTAAGACCATTGTTCATGCCGTAGACCGGCATAAAGACAAAAGACTGGAGCTTGAAGTAGGCGGAGAGGACGAACACCGGGGCGTCGCCGTACAGCTCCAGCATCTTGGGCAGGCTGAGAATCTTGTTCATGCCCAGGCTCATCACGGTGCTGAGGGACTGCATCACAATGGCCGGGCCGCCGATGCGGTAGATGTCCCGGATGGTGGCGGGGCAGGGGCGGAAGCCCCGCAGGGTGAGCTGTATCACGCCGTTGCGGGCCACCAGCACAAAGCCCACCACCATGCCCACCAACTGGCCCAGGACCGTGGCGATGGCGGCGCCAGCCACACCCATGGCGGGGAAGGGGCCCAGGCCGAAGATGAGCACCGGGTCCAGAATCAGGTTGATGACCGCGCCGATACCCTGGATGATCATGGGACCCACCGCGTTGCCCGTGGCCTGGAGTACCCGCTCGGCGGCGAACTGCATGCACACACCCAGGGAGAACACAGTCACAATGGTGAGGTACTGCGCGCCGTACTCCATGACCAGGGGGTCGCTGTTGAAGAAGCCAACGAAGCGGGAACCCAGGGTCAGGCCGAACAGGAGGAAGGCCACCCAGGTGAGCAGATAGAGAAAGTAGCCGTTCAGCGCCACCGCACAGGCGGCCTCCGGTCGCTTCTCTCCCAGACGGCGGGAGAGCATGGCGTTGACGCCCACGCCGGTGCCCACACAGATGGCGATCATCATGGTCTGGGCCGGGTAGGCCAGACCCAGGGCCACAAAGGCGCTGTCGTCAACCAGGGAGACGAAGTAGCTGTCCACCATGTTGTACAGGGCCTGAACCAGCATGGAGAGCATCATGGGCCAGGACATGTGGATGATAAGCTGCCGGATGGGCATGGTACCCATCTTGTTTTCCATTTCCGCCAAATTCATCTTCCTTTCACAAAAAAGAACGGGTTTCCCTCCGCTGAGGAAAACCCGTTGATACAGTGGTTTCGCATCCCTGTGGGCTGCCGGAGGATGCGGGGAACGCCGGACAGCCATTCATTTGTGGGACTATTATAATGCCCTTGTGTACCGCAAGTCAACACATATTGCGTCAGGCGGGAAGGGAATATCCGCGTGGGTACCGTCCCACTGGAAGCCGTGGGCGGCGTAGAACCGCCGGGCGCCGCTGTTCTCCCGCAGGACGAACACAAAGGCGCTGGGGAAGCCGTCGGCCTTCAGGCGGCGGAGAGCCTCCTCAAAGAGCAGGCCGCCGTACCCCTTGCCCCGGTGGTCCGGGTGGGTGTAGAAGGAGATGATCTCCCCCCAGCCCTGATAGGCCTCGTTGGGGAAGGCGGAGCCCTCACTGGTGCCGGCGTTGTAGTTCTCGGTGCGGGCGGGACCGTAGTTGATGGCAGCCACCGGGGTGTCTCCGCTGTAAAGGAGAAGACCGTGACAGCGCCCGGTTTCGTAGTCCTCCCGGAAGAATTTCACCCACCGGTCATCGGTAATTTCCCGGGCCATATAGTCGTCGGGCACATAGCCTGCATAAGTGTCCCGCCATCCTAAGGCATGGATGAGGGACATGGCTGCAAAGTGCTCGTCGGTGCAGGCATCCACAAAGCGAAGCTCGCTCATACGCCGGCGGGCTCCTCTTCCCGGGCGGCCTCCTCCTCGTGCTGCTTCTGGAGACCGCGGGCGTTAGCCAGCATGAGCTTGATCCGGTTCTCCTGGTTGATCTTGGTGGCGCCGGGGTCGTAGTCGATGGCCACAATGTTGCTCCAGGGGTAGTCGTCCTTCAGCTTGCGGATCATGCCCTTGCCCACGATGTGGTTGGGCAGGCAGCCGAAGGGCTGGGTGCACACGATGTTGGGCACGCCGGTGTGGATGAGCTCCAGCATCTCGGCGGTGAGGAGCCAGCCCTCACCCATCTTGTTGCCGTCGCCCAGATAGCCCTTGATGTAGCTGTGGAGCTCGTCAAAGTCGCCGGGGGCGCGGAAGCGGCCGGAGCGCTTGAGGGCGTCAATCATGGCCCGCTGCTTCTTCTTGATGTACCCGGCGAACACCCGGCACACGGCCTGCTTGATCCACTTGCCGCCGTAGATATCCACGTCCACGTCACGGTTGAAGATTTTGAAGATGACGAAGTCGGCCAGACCGGGCACCACGGGCTCAGCCCCCTCGGAGAGGAGGAACTGCTCCAGGTTGTTGTTGCCCAGGGGGGAGTACTTGACGTAGATCTCGCCGACCACGCCCACCCGGACCTTCTGCTCTCCGGCCACGGGGATGGACTTGAACCGGTCGATGATGCGCTCAAAGTTGGCGATCATGGTCTTGTGGCTCATGCCCCTGCCCTCGTTCATCTCGGAGAGGAGGAAATCCATGCAGTCCTCAATGGCCTTGTCGGTGTCACCGGCGGTGACCTCGTAGGGCCGGACCTGGTTGGCCACGTTCATGAGCAGGTCGCCGTAGAACACGGCGAACACGGCCTTGCGGATGAAGCCCAGGGACAGCTTGAAGCCGGGATTGTGCTCCAGGCCGGACAGGTTCACCGAGATGACGGGCACATAGGCCAGGTCGGCCTTCTCCAGGGCCTTGCGGAGCATGTGGATGTAGTTGGAGGCGCGGCAGCCGCCGCCGGTCTGGGTGATGACCAGGGCCACCTTGTGGGGGTCGTACTTGCCGCTCTTCACCGCGTCGATGAGCTGGCCGATGACCAGAATGGCGGGGAAGCAGGCGTCGTTGTGGACGTACTTCTGTCCGTAGTCCAGGATGCTCTTGCCGGTGGTGTTGAGCATCTCCACCTTGTAGCCCTCGGTCTGCATGATGCGCACCAGCATGGCGAAGTGCATGGGCAGCATCTGGGGCACCAGAAGGGTGTACTCCTCCTTCATCTCCTTGGTGAAGAGAAGGCGGCCGGTCTTGTCGTATTCCAGTTTTGCCATAGAAAGATAAGTCCTTTCCGCATACGTTACGCCGTTCAGGCGCGCGAGATTGTGTAGAAAACAGGTGCCCTGTCAGGCGTTGGCGGCGTTCCGGTCCTGCTGCTTGCGGGCGTCGATGGCGGCAATGAGGGAGCGGATGCGGATGCGCACCGCGCCCAGGTTGCTGATGTCGTCAATCTTCAGCTGGGTGTACAGCTTGCCGCCGCCCTCCAGGATGGCCCGCAGCTCGTCGGTGGTGATGGCGTCGGTGCCGCAGCCGAAGGACACCAGCTGGACCACCTGCATGTCGGGCTGGGTGCAGACATAGCGGGCGGCGTTGTACATCCGGCTCTGGAAGGTCCACTGGTTGAGCACCTTCCGGGGGGCGTAGCCCTCCAGATAGGAGAGGGCGTCCTCGGTGATGAGCACGAAGCCGAAGGAGGTGATGAGGTCATTGATGCCGTGGTTGATTTCGGGGTCAATGTGGTAGGGACGGCCGCAGACCACCAGGATGGGCATGTTCATGGCCCGGGCGTACTCGATATACTTCTTGCCGGTGGTGCGCACGTCGTGGACGTAGGCGTCGTAGGCGGCATAGGCGGCCTTGGCTGCGGCCACGGACTCCTTCTTGGGGATGGAGAACTCCTCCTCCATCATCTTGGCGATGCGCTTGGCAAAGTCCTTGTGCCGCCACAGGCCCACATAGGGGTTGAGGAACTTGGTCTGCTTCAGGGCGGGCACGTTGGCGGCCAGCAGCTCGGGGTAGTAGGCCACCACGGGACAGTTGAAGTGGTTGTCGCCGATGCCCTCGTCGTTGTTGTAGGACATGCAGGGGTACCAGATGGCGTCCACGCCCTCCTCCACCAGGGCCTCCACGTGGCCGTGGAGCAGCTTGGCGGGGTAGCACACCGTGTCGGAGGGGATGGTGTGCTGGCCCTTGATGTACAGCTTCCGGGAGGACTCGGGGGAGAGGACCACCTCGAAATTGAGCTTGGTGAAGAAGGTGAACCAGAAGGGCAGGTTCTCGTACATGTTCAGGCCAAAGGGAATGCCGATGCGGCCGCGGAGGCCGGTGCCTTCGCCCTTGCCCTCCATGGCGCGGAGCTTCTTGTACTTGTAGTTCATCAGGTCGGGCAGCTCCACCTTCTCCTTGCCCAGGGGGCGGGAGCAGCGGTTGCCGGAGATAAACTTGCGGCCGCCGTCAAACTGGTTGACGGTGAGGGCGCAGTGGTTGGTGCACAGGCCGCAGGTCACGGGCTTTGCGCTGTGGGTGAAGGACTGTAAAGCCTCTTCACTGAGCAGGCCGCTGGCGTTCAGATGCAGGTCCCGGGCGGCCAGGGCGGCGCCGAAGGCACCCATGATGCCGGCGATGGTGGGACGGGTCACGTTCCGGCCCAGCTCCTGCTCAAAGGCCCGGAGCACGGCGTCGTTGTGGAAGGTGCCGCCCTGAACCACGATGTGCTTGCCCAGGTCGTCGGCGCTGGCGGCGCGGATGACCTTGTACACCGCGTTCTTGACGATGGAGATGGACAGGCCGGCGGAGATGTCCTCCACGCTGGCGCCGTCCTTCTGGGCCTGCTTCACGCTGGAGTTCATAAACACGGTGCAACGGGAGCCCAGGTTCACCGGGTGCTGGGCGAAGAGGCCCAGCTTGGCAAAGTCGGCAATGGAGTAGCCCAGGGCCTTGGCGAAGGTCTCGATGAAGGAGCCGCAGCCGGAGGAGCAGGCCTCGTTGAGCATGATGGAGTCCACCGCGCCGTTGCGGATCTTGAAGCACTTCATGTCCTGGCCGCCGATGTCGATGATGAAGTCCACATCGGGGTTGAAGTGACGGGCGGCGTTGTAGTGGGCCACGGTCTCCACCAGGCCCAGGTCGCAGCCGAAGGCGTTCTTGATGAGGTCCTCGCCGTAGCCGGTGACGGCGGAGCCCTTGATGGTGATACGGTCGCCGCAGAGCTTGTAGATCTCCTTCAACTGCTCCAGCACCACGGCCACCGGGTTGCCCAGGTTGGAGTGGTAGTAGGTGTAGAGCAGGCCGCCGTCGGGGGCAATGAGGGCCACCTTGGTGGTGGTGGAGCCTGCGTCAATGCCCAGGAAGGCGTCGCCGGTGTATGTATGGATATCCGCCTCGGGGGGATGGTTGGCGTTGTGGCGGGTGACGAAGGCGTCATAGTCGGCCTTGTCAGTGAAGAGGGGGGGCATGGTGTCCACCGTGTTGGTGGCGTCCACGCTCTCCTCCAGCCGCTTGAGCAGGTCGTCAAAGGACTGCTCCGGGTAGTCGGAGGAGCACAGGGCCGCGCCGATGCCGGCGAAGCAGTCGCCGTCCTCGGGGAAGATGGCGTGCTCCTCGTCCAGCTTCAGGGTCTCCACGAACCGCTGGCGCAGGCCCATGAGGAAGTGGAGGGGGCCGCCCAGGAACACAATCTTGCCCTTGAGCTCCCGGCCCTGGGTCAGGCCGGCCACAGTCTGGTCCACCACCGCCTGGAAGATGGAGGCGGCCACGTCCTCCTTGCGTCCGCCCTGGTTGAGGATGGGCTGGATATCGCTCTTGGCGAACACACCGCAGCGGGAGGCGATGGGGTAGATCTTCTCGTGCTTCAGGCTCAGCTCGTCCAGCTCGTTAACCGAGACGCTCATCAGGGTGGCCATCTGGTCGATGAAGGCGCCGGTACCGCCGGCGCAGGAGCCGTTCATCCGCTCCTCCAGGGCGCCGCCGAAGAAGATGATCTTGGCGTCCTCGCCGCCCAGCTCGATGACGGCGTCGGTGTCCGGGTAGTAGGCGCGGACGGCGGCGGCGGTGGCGTACACCTCCTGGACAAAGTCCACATTGGCGGCCTTGGCCACGCCCAGACCGGCAGAGCCGGTGATGACCATACGGACCATCTGTCCCTTCAGCATATCCTGAATGGAGTGGAGGGTCTCACAGGCTCGTTCCCGGGCCTTGGAATAGTGCCGCTCGTAGGAACGGAACAGCAGCTTGTTCTGTTCATCCAGCACCACGACCTTGACGGTGGTGGAGCCGATGTCGATACCGATGCGCAGGCTCATAGGGTCACTCCTAAAATCCCATGGTGGGTTATTTCGGTTGTTCATTACATAATATAACAAAAATTAAAAGATTACAACCCTAACCTAGTAAAATGCAGGATATTCCGTACATGGAAATTTGGGACTGGGAAGGGGCAGAAATTTGGTGAAATCGTGAGAAAAAGAGAAAAAAGAGGAATTCTCTTCCGGATGCGGCGGAAAACGCCATAAGGGGGCGGAAGAGCACAGCACAGCGGATTTTCATCTGATTTTAAGAATTCCTCCCTGGTAGAATTAAAGAAAGGAGCGGTATGATAAAACCATAAAATAACCGCGCCGGGATCTGCGGCGGACACAGGGGGAATAGACGTGGAGGCACAGGCGTACCTGGATGAGCTGTCGGGTTATCTGGCCGGGCGGATGCCGCGCCGGGAGCTGGACAGCGTTCTGGATTATTATAAGGAGTATTTTGAGGAGAAGGGGCCGGACGGCGCCTGGCAGGCGGAGGAGGAGCTGGGTACGCCCGATGAGGCGGCTGCCCGTATCCTGGGCGCCACATCCCGGCCGGGCGGCAGGGAGCGCCGCCGCTGGAGCACCGGGCAGGTGGTGGCGGTCATTGTCCTCTCACCCATATGGGTACCGGTGCTGCTGGGGCTGGCCGCGGTGGTGCTAACCCTGGCCCTGGGCCTGCTGGGTACGGCGGCCTGCATCGCTGCCGGTGGGATAGCCTGCGCGTTGGGCGGACTGTTCGTGGTGTGGTGCGGCATCACCCAGATTTTTTACAGCGTCCCCACCACCTTGTTTTTTACCGGTCTGGGCCTCTTTGCCTCGGCCCTGGGCCTGCTGATTTTCCTGGGGGGCGCGGCCCTGTGCGTGCTCTGGTGTAAAGGCGCGGCGGCCCTGGTCCGCTGGATTGCCCGGGGCGGAAGAAGAGAGGAGGTGGCAGCATGAAGGGACTGACCAAGCTGATTGTGGGCATTGCGGCGCCCCTCTTCCTTGTGGGCGTGGTGCTCTCCGGCGTGGGCTGGGCCATGGGTGCCGACACGTCCATCCAGGTTCCGGTGGGAAATGAGCAGATTTATGTGGGCTGGGACGGCATCAGGCTCTCCGGCTGGAGCAGCGCGTCTGAGACGGATACGGGCACGGTGGCGGACACGGCCACGGTGGCGGACACGGCGCTGTCCCCCTTCACCAGTCTGGAGGTGGAGCTGTCCATCGGGGATGTGACGGTCTCTGCCGGGGAGACCTACGGCATCCGGCTGAGCAACGGAAGCTGGGAGCTGAAGTACAGCCTGGAGGACGGCGTGCTGAAGGTATGGGACGAGCGGCCCGCGGGCATGCAGTTCTCCGAGCGGGGCGGCAGCGTTGAGATTTTCCTGCCTGACGGCGCGGAGCTTGCGGACGTGGACATCACCAGCTCCATGGGCGGCCTGGAGCTGAAGAACCTCCGGGTGGAGACCCTCACCGCCCGGGCGGACCTGGGCGATATCACGACCGATGGGCTTCGGGCGGACAGCGCCGTGCTGACGGCGGAATGCGGCGCCGTGAACCTGACCGACGTGGAGGTGGAGGAGCTGGAGGCGGACCTGTCTCTGGGCGAAATGACCGCCACCGGCCTGGCGGTCACGGACCGCCTGACCGTCACCAACAGCACGGGAGGCGTCTCACTGGAGGGCGAGCTGGGAGAGAACGTCAGTGTGACAGTGGACATGGGCGATATCGATGCCGTCTCGTCCAGAGCGGAGCAGTGGTATGGGTACGAGCTGAGCACCGACATGGGTGAGATCACCGTAAACGGACAGAACCGTGGTACCTCCTCCTCTCAGAAGGGAGAGAAGGGGACCATGGAGCTCCATACGGATATGGGCGGCATCACGGTCCGCTTTCCCTGAAGCGGGCAGGGAGCCGGAAACGCATCCCGAACTATTTCGGGATGCGTTTTAATTATTTTTGGGGGGAAATGCCGTTGACACGGGGGAGGAAGGACGATAAAATAGCACCTGATTGTAATCATGAATTTTAACCCTGAGGGTGAATCATTTGGCCAAGAAAAAGGGAAAACACAACGCGCTGGAGGCGCGGCGGCGCAAGAACCGCCGGCGGCAGAACGCCGAGCGGGCCGCCCGGCTGGCGCGGGAGGGAATGCTCCCGGAGGGAGAGCAGACGGCGGTTCTGACCGCTGTGGCGGAGCCCGACAGTCCGGGCACACCGCCGCCGGAAGCCGGGACGCCCGAGACCACCGGAGAACAGCAAAAAGGCAGGCGGCGCTTTTCGCTGCGCAGGAAGGAGAAAAAGCCCAGGGCGCCCTGGCGGTACCACGCCTGGGTGTGGTACCTGATGGTGTTCCTCCTTCCGCTGGCCGTGCTGATTGCCACACAGCTCATCACAGTTCAGTCGGTGGAGGAGACGGTGGCCTGGATCGGCCAGAATTCCGCCGCGTTTGGCCTGGGCTATCTGCTGCTGCTTGCTTGTGAAGGCGTCTTGCTTGCCATTACCGGCGGCATCTTTTCTGCCGGCTTGATTCTGGCAGTGCCCATGCTGACCATGTCCATCTCCAGCTATTTTAAGGAAGTGGTCAACGGCGTACCCCTGATGGTCAGCGACCTGGCCATGGCCACCCACATGGGCACCATCGCCGGCTTTATGAAGCCGGGCATGAGCTTCGGCGTCTGCACCATCCCCGCTGTGCTGCTGGTGTTTGCCCTGCTGGCGCTGACGCTGCTCTTTGCCCGGCGTCCCCGGCGCATCCGGTGGTATGCCTCTCTGATTGTGGGCCTGTGCGGTGTGCTGGTGCTGGTGGGGTCGGCTAACCTGCCCCTGACCCGGGATTTTCTCAGCGGGCCCGAGGATGAGATTCAGGCCGAGCGCAACGACCGCCTGGGCTTCCTGCTGGGCATGTACAGCGGCGTGCTGGACAGCGCGGTGCAGGAGCCGGACGCCTACAATGAGAACAACATGAACGGCATCCTTCTGAAGGTGAAACGGAACGCGGCATCCACCCAGACGCCGGACGTGCAGCCCAACGTGATTATGCTCATGTCGGAGAGCTTCTGCGACCCGGAGGCGGTGCTGCCCGGGGTGGAGTTTGAGGACGACCCCATCCCCAACTACCGGGCGCTGGCGGAGGAGTGGCCCTCGGGCAAATTCCTCTCCAATACATACGCCGGCGGCACTGGCAACGTGGAGATGGAGGTTATGACCGGCATCCCCATTGCCTTTGTGGGGGAGGGGGAGGACCTGACCTCCCTCCAGGACGAGACGGCCTATGACCGGGCGCCCTCTATTATCAAGGCCTTCTCCGCCCAGGGGTATGCCACCGAGTTTGTGCACTCCTATACCGCGCGGCTCTACAACCGGGAGGAGAATTTTGAGAAGATCGGCTTTGACAAGCTGGTGTTTGAGGAGGACTTCCCCGAGGATGCGGAGTGGGAGGGCCCCTATCTCTCCGACATGGCCCTGACCGAGATGCTGATTTCGGAGTTTGAGAACCGGGACAAGAGTAAGCCGCTTCTCCTTTACGGCCTTTCCATGGAGAACCATCAGCCCTACTATGAGGGGAAATTTGAGGAGAGCTCTGGCCTGGACTTCTCCAGCGACAAGCTGGGAGAGGAGGAGCTGGGCTCCATCGACGCACTGCTCCACGGCATCCACGACGCGGACGCGGCTCTGGGCGAACTGCTGGAGTATTTTGAGCAGTGCGAGGAGCCGGTGATTGTGATTTTCTGGGGCGACCACCTGCCGGGCCTGTCCATGGACGAGGAGAACACCATCTACTCGGAGCTGGGCTACTCCAGCACGGCGGACACCAAGTCCTGGTCGCCGGAGGAGCTCAAGCGGATGCACACCACCCGCTTCCTGGTATGGAACAACTACGGCGCGGAGCTGGAGGTGCCCGAGACCGTGAGCGCCACCAGCCTGGGCGTCCATATTCTGGACTGGGCCGGGGTGCCCCGTCCGCTGTATTTCCAGTGGGTGGATATGGCGCTGGAGGATATGCTGCTCTACCGCCAGCGGCTTTATGTGGCCGCGGACGGTACGCCGTACTATGAACCGCCAGAGGAAGATGCAGATACAGTAGATACCTACCGTACCATTGTCTACGATATTCTCTACGGACAGGGTTACATCGCCCAGGCCATGACCGAGCCGGTGCAGAGAAAATGAGAATAGCCATCCAGCGCGGCAGCTCGCAAGAGCTGCCGCGCTGCTGTCTGTAAAAGAA
Organism: Pseudoflavonifractor sp.; assembly: GCF_050943825.1. Taxonomy (NCBI): domain Bacteria; kingdom Bacillati; phylum Bacillota; class Clostridia; order Eubacteriales; family Oscillospiraceae; genus Pseudoflavonifractor; species Pseudoflavonifractor sp. The sequence continues at coordinate 28,860 of NZ_JBMNPX010000015.1, read as the reverse complement.
ATTGTTGACATAATTCCAAGAAAAATGATGGAAATGTCAGGCCGCTTGTGGTAATATAGTTTATATGCGCCCGCCTGTCCCAGATGAGGCGGGACTACATATGCATGGAGGAAATATTATGAACTATCTGATGTCCATCCTGATGGGCTTTATTCAGGGCGTGGCAGAGTTTCTGCCCATTTCCAGCTCAGGGCACCTGACCCTCTTTCAGGCTTTTTTCGGCATGGAGAATATGGAGGAGACCCATATGTTCTTCACCGTGCTGCTCCACTTTGGCACGCTTATCTCCGTGTGCATTGTGTACTGGAAAGACATTGTTGACATGATCCGGGAATTTTTCCTGGGCATCCGGGCCCTGGTGGTGCGGGATGAGGGCGCGGGCAAGCCGCCAGCCGCCCGGCGGATGGTGATGCTTATCGTGGTGGCCACTCTCCCGCTGTTGGTGATGGTCTTTTTCAAGAATATACTGGAGCAGGTATTTTCCAATCCCATTCTGGTGTCCTGCATGCTGCTGCTGACCGGCTTTATCCTCTTCTTCTCTGACCGGCTGGCCCGGGGCCGCAAGACCGCCAAAAACGCCGCGGTGACGGACGCGCTGGTGGTGGGATGCGCCCAGGCGGTGGCCGTTATTCCCGGCATTTCCCGTTCCGGCGCCACCATCTCTGCCGGTATGTTCCGTGGCTTTGACCGGAATTTTGCCGTCCGCTTCTCCTTCCTCATGTCCCTGCCCGCCGTTGTGGGCGCCACGCTGCTGGAGCTGAAGGACGCCGTCACCGCCCCCAATTTTGCCGAGCAGGTGGTGCCCCTGCTGCCCGTCTATCTGGTGGGCGTTGTGGTGTCCGCCGTGGTGGGCTACTTCGCCATCCGGCTGGTCAAGTCCCTGGCGGACAAGGGCAAGTTCGGAAGCTTTGCCTACTACTGCTGGGCGGTGGGCGCCGTGTCTCTCATTGCGGGCATTCTCAAGTTTGTGATTTTCGCCTGAGCGGACCCGTCCTTCGTTTTACCATACTCTCCTGAAAGGAATGACATCCATGGCCACGGCACAAAAGAAAAGCACCGGAGGGAAGCGCACCGCATCCTCCTCCGGCAAGCGGACGGGCACTTCCGGGAAGAGTGCCTCAGCCGGCCGAAAGAAGGCGGCCAGCCAGCCCAAGCCCATCCGCAGGGAGGTGGGGGCGGCGGTCTGTTTCCTTCTGGCCATCTTCGCCGCCTTTGGGTACTTCAACGTCCACGCCATTTTCATCGACTTCTTCTGCGGTATCGCCAAGGGTATGATTGGGTACGGCTTCTGGCTGGTGCCCCCCATGCTGCTGGTGTCCAGCGTGGTGCTTATGTTCCACCGGGGGCGTCCCGTGCGCCTGCGGGTGTGGTGCGCCATGCTCTTCCCGGTGCTGGTGGGCGCTCTGCTCCACCTGATGCTGGCCAAGGGCAGCTACCAGTGGGACGGCGCCCTCATCAAGACCCTGTGGACCCAGGGGCAGGCCATGTCCAGCGGCGGCCTGCTCAGCGGCATCATCGCCATGGGCTTTACCGCTGTGTTCAGCAAGATTGGCGCCGGTGTGGTGTTTGTTCTGTGCGGCGCCATGATGGTGATGACGGTATGTAACGTGACCATCGTGGACATTGTGGACGCCATCCGCAACCGCCCCCATCCGGAGTACGAGGAAGAGGAGCTGCCCGAGCCCCGTCCCAGAGGCAAGCGGCCCGCTCCCGCCCCTGCGCCTGCTCCTGCTGAGAAGCCCGCCGCAGGCGGACGCCGGCGTCCCGTGATTGACATCCCGGTGGATGAGGTCCCGGCGGAGGCGGCTGCACAGGAGACAGCGGAGCAGCCCCAGGAGGAGGTCAAGCCCAAGAAGGAGCGGCTGTTCAACCGCCGTCCCTCGGTGCCCACCCCCGACCAGGTGCTCACCGCTTCGGTGGCCGAGGCGGCGGAGGAGGAGCGGCCCTTTACCGCGCCCGAGCCTCAGCCCCAGCCTGAGGAGCCCGTTATCAGCCCCATGCCCGTGCAGCAGCCCGAGCCCTTCCAGCCCGCGCCTGTTGTCCCTGTCACCCCGGCCCCTGTGCCCCCCATGCCTGAGATTGAGCGGGAGCCTGCCGTGCCCAAGGTGAAGGGCAAGGAGACCGAGCAGGCCGCCGCAGAGGTGGCCCAGGAGGTGGAGAAGAACCTGAGCCAGACCGGCGGCGCCTACCAGTATCCGCCCCTCTCTCTGCTGAAGGAGGGGGACAGCATTGTGGGCGCCGAGGCCATCGGCGAGCTGAAGGCCAACCAGGCCCGGCTGTCCGACACCATCCGCTCCTTCGGCATTGACGCCAACATCGTCAACGTGACCCGTGGTCCGTCGGTGACCCGGTACGAGCTGGAGCTGGACCAGGGTGTCCGGCTCAACAAGCTGACCAACCTGTCCGACGATATCGCCCTGGCCCTGGGCGCCACCGGCGTGCGTATTGCTCCCATCCCCGACAAGATCTCCATGGTGGGCATTGAGGTGCCCAACAAACTGGTGTCCCCGGTGTATATCAACGAGGTCATCGGCTCCCGGGAGTTCCGGGACAATCCCTCCAAGGTGGCCTTTGCCGTGGGCAAGGACATCGGCGGCAACTGCATCGTGGGCAATATCGCCAAGCTGCCCCACCTGCTGATTGCCGGTACCACCGGCTCCGGTAAGTCGGTGTGCACCAACTCCCTCATTATCTCCCTGCTCTACAAGGCCACCCCCGACGAGGTGCGCCTCATCATGGTGGACCCCAAGATGGTGGAGCTGGGCATCTACAACGGCATTCCCCACCTGCTCATCCCCGTGGTCACCGACCCCAAGAAGGCCGCCGGCGCCCTCCAGTGGGCGGTGGTGGAGATGATGAAGCGGTACCGTGCCTTCTCCGAGGTGGGCGTCCGTGACCTGGCGTCCTACAACGCCCACGCCGCCCGCACCGAGGGCATGGAGAAGATGCCCCAGATTGTAGTGGTCATCGACGAGCTGGCCGACCTGATGCTGGTAGCCGCCAAGGAGGTGGAAGAATCCATCTGCCGCGTGGCCCAGATGGGCCGTGCCGCCGGCATGCACCTGATCATCGCCACCCAGCGTCCCTCCGCCGACGTCATTACCGGCCTGATGAAGGCCAATATCCCCAGCCGTATCGCCTTTGCCGTGGCCTCCTCCCTGGAATCCCGCATCATCCTGGACACCACCGGCGCCGAGAAGCTGGTGGGCAAGGGCGACATGCTCTACTTCCCCCTGGGCACCGGCAAACCCAAGCGGGTCCAAGGCTGCCTCATCTCCGACGAGGAGGTGGCCTCCGTGGTGGACTTCATCAAGAAGCAGAGCGGTTCGGCCGAGTATGACGAGTCCATCATCCACGAGATTGAGAAGCACGCCGCCGAGAAGGACAAGCAGGGCAAGGGCGGCGGAGGTTCTTCCGCCTCCGAGGAGCCCGGCGGAGACTACGACGAGCTGCTGCCCTCCGCCATCGAAGTGGTGGTGGAGACCGGCATGGCCAGCGTCTCCATGCTCCAGCGCCGCCTGAAGCTGGGCTACTCCCGTGCCGCCCGTCTGGTGGACCAGATGGAGGAGAAGGGCGTGGTCGGGCCCTTTGAGGGCTCCAAGCCCCGCCAGGTGCTCATCACCAAGGAGCAGTGGCAGGAGATGCAGTTCCGCCAGGGCATGGTGGACACCGCCCCTGACGCCGGTCCCGTTCCCGACGAGCTGGCCTTTGAGGGGGACGCCATCCCCCAGAGCCGGGAGATGCCTCCCTTTGATATGTAATGTAAGACGAGGTCCCACCGGAAGCTCCGGTGGGACCTCATTTTGTTATTTGCTTTTCAATGCCCTTGTGGCGTTGAGAATGGCGATAACCGACACACCCACGTCGGCAAAGACCGCCTCCCACATGGTGGCGTCGCCGAGGGCGCCCAGAAGGAGCACCAGCAGCTTGACCGCCAGGGCAAAGACGATGTTCTGGAGCACGATGCGGCGGGTTCTGCGGGCGATGCGGATGGCCGCCGCGATCTTGGAGGGCTTGTCATCCATGAGCACCACGTCGGCGGCCTCAATGGCGGCGTCGGAGCCCAGAGCGCCCATGGCGATGCCCACATCAGCACGGGAGAGGACGGGGGCGTCGTTGATGCCGTCGCCCACAAAGGCCAGGGTGCCCTTGGGGCTCTTCTCACGCAGCAGGGCCTCCACCCGGTCCACTTTGTCCGCCGGGAGCAGCTGGGTGTGGACCTCGTCCAGCCCCAGCTCAGCGGCCACTGCCTCGCCCACAGCGGCGGCGTCACCGGTGAGCATGACGGTCTTTTTCACACCGGCGGCCTTCAGGTCCCGGATGGCTTGGGCGGCGTCGGGCTTCACCTGGTCGGAGATGACGATGTGGCCCAGATAGGTGCCCTGGGAGGCCACGTGGACCGTGGTGCCCACCTTGTGGCAGGGGTGCCAGGTGACGCCGATCTCGTCCATCAGCTTTCCATTGCCCACCCAGACGGGCACGCCGTCCACCTGTGCCTGAACGCCCTTGCCCGAGCGCTCCTCCACACCGGTCACCCGGCTCCGGTCCAGCTCCGCGCCCCAGGCCTCCCGGATGGAGCGGGAGATTGGGTGGTCGGAGTAGGACTCGGCCAGGGCGGCCAGCTCCAGCAGGTGCCGCTCAGAGCACTGGTCGGGGTGGATGGCGGTGACGTTGAACACACCCTGGGTCAGGGTGCCGGTCTTGTCAAAGACCACAATTTCTGTGTTGGCCAGGGCCTCCAGATAGTTGCCGCCCTTGACCAGGATACCCTGCCGGGACGCACCGCCGATGCCGCCGAAGAAGGAGAGGGGCACCGAGATGACCAGGGCGCAGGGGCAGGAGATGACCAGGAAGATGAGGGCCCGGTGGATGCTCTCCGCCCAGGTGACATGGATAAGGAAGGGGAGGAGCAGAGCCAGCAGAGCGGCGGAGATAACCACCACGGGGGTGTAGATCCGGGCAAACTTGGTGATAAAGTGCTCGGCCTTGGCCTTTTTGCTGCTGGAGTTCTCTACCAGGTCTAGGATTCTGGCCACCGTGGACTCCTCAAAGGCCTTGGTGACCTGGACCTGCAGCAGGCCGGTCAGGTTGACGCAGCCGCTGATGACGTCGCTGCCCGCGTCCACCTCACGGGGAAGGGACTCGCCGGTGAGGGCGGAGGTGTTGAGGGTGGAGGAACCCTCCAGCACCACGCCGTCCAGGGGCACCCGCTCGCCGGGCTTGATGACAATGATGTCACCGACAGCCACGTCCTCCGGGTCCTCCTGGACCAGCTGGCCGTCCCGCTCCACGTTGGCATAGTCGGGCCGGATGTCCATCAGCTGGGCGATGGATTTACGGGACTTGTCCACGGCGCAGCTCTGGAAGAGCTCGCCCACCTGGTAGAAGAGCATGACGAACACGGCCTCGGGGAACTCGCCGGTGAAGAAGGCGCCCACCGTGGCCAGGGCCATGAGGAAGTTCTCGTCAAAGACCTGTCCGTGGGCGATGTTGCGCACAGCCCGCCACAGCACATCCCAGCCAATGACCCCGTAGGGGACCAGGAATACCGACAGACGCAGCAGCGGGAAGCTGTCCAGTGGGAGGAGAACTGCGGCCAGAAGAAGGGCCGCGCTGAGAAGGATGCGGAAGAGCATCCGCTTCTGTTTCTTACTCATAGTGCCTCCTGAGCGACGGAGCCGCCGGCTCCGGGCGGATTCGGGCGCCACCCGTAATCAATCAGAGGACAATGGTGCAGTCGGGCTCCACCCGCTTGCAGACCTTGACCACCTGGGCCATGATGTCATCCAGGCGGCTCTCGTCGGCGTCGATGGTCAGCTTCTGGGAGAGAAAGCTGACGGATACCTCGTTGACGCCGTCGATTTTACGGATGGCGTCCTCCATCTTGGCGGCACAGTTGGCGCAGTCCAGGTCAATCATCTTGTAGCGCTTCTTCATGGTGAAAACTCCTTTCCAAATCTCTGTTTATCAGTTGGGTGGCCAGCGGGGAAGGGGACTCACTCCGCCACGTGCTCCATGCCCTGGTCCAGAATGGAGCGGACGTGGTCGTCGGCCAGGGAGTAGAACACGGTTTTGCCTTCGCGGCGGTACTTGACCAGCTTGCTCTGCTTCAGAGCCCGCAGCTGGTGGGAGATGGCCGACTGGGTCATGTTGAGCAGCTGGGCGATGTCGCACACGCACATCTCGGCCTCAAAGAGCACGTAGAGGATTTTGATGCGGGTGGAATCGCCGAAGATTTTGAAGAGCTCGGCCAGGTCGTAGAGGATCTCCTCGTCGGGCATGGTCTCGTTGACCTTGGCGATGATGTCCTCGTGGGCGTGGATATAGTCGCAGCGCTCAATTGTGTTTTGCTCGTCCATGGAACCCCTCCTTAAAAACAAATGAGTTATTGTTCATATGTTATTATATGCTGGAGAAAGGAAATGTCAAGAGGGAAACAGCGCTTTTTCAAAAAAGACCGTGACACCTGAAAACGGGCGTCACGGTCTTTTCGAAATATGGGGTTCAGGAAGGTGTTCCGGCCGGAGTAACCGGCTTTTTGCGGCTGCGCCGCTTCAGCAGGAGCAGCAGGAGCACCAGAATCACCACCCCGCCACCGGCCACGCCGGAGACAATGAGCGGCACGGGGACAGTGGGGGAGAGGACGGCAATCTGACCGGAGGCAGGGGCGGAGAACACCAGATAGCTTCCGTCCCGGCTGCCGTCCACCAGCACCAGTTTGCCGTCCTGGAGGATGGCCGCCTTGTCCTTCTCACCGCAGCGGAGCCGCAGGGTGACGCTGCCGCTGCCGTCAGCGAGGCCGTCGATTTGATAGCCGTATCCGGCGGATACCTGATAGCCCTTGGGGACGGAAACGTCCGGCGTCCAGTCCTGTGCGGCGATGGACGCGTCGGGAGCAAAGCTGCCCTCGGCCAGCAGGATGGGCTGGGCCTCGGCGGTGGAGATGGTGGAGACAAGGGGCGTATAGACCGCGTGAATGACGGTGCTGCGGAAGATGTTGTCGGTGTCAACGTCCTCCCAGGCGGCGGAGCAGCCCTCCTGCTGGGGCAGCTCCGGGAACTGGTCGGGGCTGACGCTGCCGCTGTACTCCACGGTGATGGTCTTGAGCACCTGGCCGTCGGCCTCAAAGGTGACCTGGAGGGTGTGGAACTCCTCCGGCATCCCCTCCAGAGCGATAAACTCCTCATAGGGCAGGGAGACGGCCTGACCTTCGTAGTTCACGCCGTCAATGCCGCCCAGGGACTCCCGGACAAAGAAGTTGTTCTGTGCTGTGCCGTCGGTGCCGCCGGCGATGGCGCCGATGCGCTCGCCGTCGCTGTCAATGCGCACCATGGTACGGCAGTCCTCCACGTCCCGGCCTGCCCCCACAATGCCGCCCATGTCGTCGTGGCCGGTCAGGTCGCACAGGGCGTAGCACCGGCGGATGGGGATGCGTGCCTGACCCGCGATGCCGCCGCACAGATTGCCGCCCGTGGTCTCAACGGCGCCGTAGCTCTGGCAGTCCAGCACCGCGCCCAGGTCGCCCCGGCCGGTGATTCCGCCTGCGCAGTCGTTCTTGGCGGTGACAGCGCCGTCGTTCCGGCAGTCCAGCACCGTGGCCCGGATGACCGCCGTGGTGTCCACCAGTAGCTTCCCGGCGTCCAGATCCAGGTCCTCCTCCGGGTCCGGGTCCAGCTCCAGGGCCATAATGCCGGCGATGCCGCCCACGTTGGCGTCGCCGCTGACGGCGGCATCGTTGCTGCAGGAGACCACCCGGCCGTTGCCGCTGACCTCCTCCTCGTCGTCCGACACATCGTCAACGGTCTTGGTGGGCGTCTCCTTCAGACCGGAAGCGGCCAGCCGCACCGCGTCCAGCTGGGCGATGATGGCGTTGGTAGTGGCGGTGATGGAGGCGTTGGAGGCGGAGAGCTGGTCGTTCAGAGAGGTGACGTGGGTGTTGATGGTGTCCAGCTGGGTGTCGATGCTGTCAAAGGCGGCCCGGCCGCCGGTGTCAGTCTGGTCGTACCACACGCTCAGCGTGTCCTCAATGACGTTCACCGCGCTGTTGACCGTGGACAGACGGTCCGCCGCCCCAGCGGAGAAGTCGTTGAACTTGCTTTCCAGGGTGGTGGAGGCGGTGTTCAGGTCGTCCAGCGCCTTGTTAATCTGTTTGTAGGCCTGGTCACCAAGGTCGGAGAGATTGCCCTCCGCCTCTTCCAGGCTGTCACGGATAAAGCCTGCCTGAGCAAAAATGTCCTTCAGCGCACCGCTGATGGTGGAGATGGGGGAGGCCAGGTCGAAGCCGTTGAGCAGCGCCACCGCCTCATGGATGGCAGCCAGCTTTTCAATGGGCCCCATGGTGTCGTCGGCGGAAATCTCGTTGAGCCGCTGCTGGAACTGCCGAAGCTTTTCCAGGGAGGCGGCCAGGCTGTCCAGTCCCTTCTGGACGGTGGACAGGTCGCCCTCGATGGCGTCCAGATAGAAGGAGAGGAGGCCCTGGGTGGTGTCCAGCTCGCCGTCGGCGCCGGTAATGCCGGAGTTGACGGCCTTGCGCAGGTCGGAGAGGGCGGTGTCTATACCGGTCAGGGCGTTGTGGGCGTCAGAGCGGAAGCTGTCCGTCTCTTGGATGAGTGAGCCCAGAGCGCTGTTGATGTTCTGGGACTCCCGGTAGATGGTGTCCAGAGCGGTCCTGGCGTGGTCGGCGCCCTGGGTGCCGCTGGTGTGGGCGGTGTCGGTGATGGAGCCAAGCGCGGTGTTGATGGCGGACACCTCCTCAGAGACACTGCTGCCCGCACCGGAGACCTGGGCGGTTAGCTGGGAGAGGAGGGGCGTCAGGCCGCCCAGGGCGTCGGAGAGCGCCTGGGTGGGGTCCTGGCCATAAATCAGGTTGGTGTCCGGCTCAAACTGGCCCACAATGCCGCCGATGTCCTTCCGGCCCTGAATCACCCCGTGGTTCTGGCAGCTCTCGATGACGCCCTTCTGGCGTCCCGCAATGCCGCCGGTGTTGTAGCCTGTGTGCTGGTAGCCCACGGCGGAGTGGTTGACGCAGCCGGTGATGGTGCCGGAGGAATACCCGGCAATGCCGCCGGTGTCCATGGCGTTCTCGTTCTCAGTGATGTTGACCTCCCCTTGTCCGGTGCAGTTCTCAATCACGCCCTCGTTGTAGCCTGCAATGCCGCCGGTGTGAAGCTCGCCGGTCACCGACGCCTGGCTGACGCAGCCCGTAATCCTTCCGGTGACCGTGTTGCGGCCTGCGATGCCGCCCACGTCCTCGTCGCCTGTCACGGTACCGGAAACGGTGCAGCCGGAGATGGTGCCGCTGTTCTCACCGGCGATGAGGCCCAGGCTGGATTTGCTGCCGCCGGGGGTGAGGGTGCCCTCCAGCGTCAGGTCCCGCACCACAGCCCCGGCCTGGAGGTAGCGGATAAAACCCTGATCCGATCCTTTTTCCGTAAAGGAGAAACCGCTGACCGTGTGCCCGGCGCCATTGAAGTCGCCGCAGAACACGGGGATGGGGGCGAACTCAACATCGGAGAGGTCGATGTCCGCGGTAAGCACCACGGTCAGGTTCCGGGAGTAGGCGTCCAGGGTACAGTCTTTGGACAGAAGGGCCAGCTCGGCGGCGGTGGAGATGTAAAGGGTTCTGGGGCTGTTTTCTGCGGCCTGTGCGGCAGGTACGGCGGGGAACAGCAGCCCGAGGCACAAGGCCAGCGCGGCAGCCAGGGCCCCGATTCGTTTACACATGTTCCGTCTCATCGTCGTACACCTCTTTTTCCTGGTATTTGCTCTCGATCAGCGCGTCCACGCTGCCCCGGATCACACCCTTGATCTCGCAGTCCACAAAGCCGGACACGTGACCGCGGATGTGGCCGTCCAGCCGGACCACGCCGTTGTTGAAGCGCTGCTTCCGGTTGCGGTTCAGGGTGATGGCGGTGCGCTCAATGAGGGCGTCGCCCAGCAGCAGGAACTGGGGCAGCACGGTCATGACCAGAATAATAGAGGTCAGGGTGCCCCGGCCCAGGGTGGTGCCGATGGAGCTGATGATGGAGTCGGTAGAGAGCTTGCCGATGAGGAATCCGGCCACCGTCATAATGGTGCCCGAGGTAAACACGGTGGGGAAGCTCTGGTTGAGGGATTCAATCACCGCCTCCCGCCGGTCCATGAACTGCTTGAGGTCAAGGTAACGGTTGGTGATGACGATTGCGTAGTCGATGGTGGCGCCCATCTGGATGGCGCTGACAATCAGGTAGGACAGGAAGTACAGATTGGTGTGAGTCAGGTAGGGGAAGGAGAAGTTGATCCAGATGGAGCCCTGAATGGTAAGTACCAGCAGGATGGGCAGACCGGCGGATTTAAAGGTAAAGAGCAGAATCACCATGACGAACAGCACGGTGAGCACGCTGATCTTCAGGTTGTCGCCGGAGAAGGAGTCGGACAGGTCCCGGGCGTTGGTGGAGTTGCCCACCAGCACCACGTCGTCCCCATAGTACTCAGCGGCGATGGCGCGCATCTGGTCTAGCAGGGCGTAGGTCTCCTCGCTCTCCTCGGGCAGGTCGGCGGTGAACACCAGCCGGCTCCAGTGCTCGCCCTGGAGCTGGCTGAGGCCGTCTTCCAGGGTGTCCTGGAGCTCCTCCACCTTAGCGGCCTGGTCGCCGCTCAGGCTGACCACACCCTTGTCCTTCTGCTCCAGCAGGAACTGGAACACATCCAGCAGGGGAACGGAGTAGCTGTCCGGGTCCTGGAAGATGGCGCCGTACTCATCTACGCTCAAACCGTAGGCCTGGTAGAGCAGCCGGGCCAGCTCAATGTCCACCCCTGCAAGCTCGGCAAACTGCCTGGGGCTGGTCTTGTCGGTGAGCATCCGGCCCTCCTCTACTTCAATGTTGGCCAGACCTGTGGCGCTCTTGATACCGGGCAGAGCCTCAATCCGGCGGAGCACCGCGCCTTCCTTGTCGTAATCCCCACGGGGAACCAACACGGCGATGGTGTTGTTGTAGCCAAAAGTCTCGTCCATCTTGTCCATGGCGATGCGGTAGGTGGGCTTGTTGCCCGAGTTGGTGGAGTTGGTGGAGAAGACATAGTCGCAGCGGTTGGAGCAGTAAATGCCGCCCACCACAATCACCGCGAAGATAACAGGCAGCACGAACCGGGTTTTGACCACGGCCTTGCCCCACAGAGAGATACGGGGTACAAAGTTCTTGTGCCGGGTGCGCTCAATGCCCCGGTTGAAGAGCATCAGCAGGCCGGGCATCAGCAGGAACACGGTGAGCATGGAGCAGATAATGCCCTTGGACAGCACCAGGCCCATGTCCAGACCGATTTTCAGCTGCATCAGCATCAGGGCCACCAGGCCGGAGATGGTGGTCAGGCTGGAGGAGGAGATCTCCACAATGGCCTTGGACAGGGCGGTCACATCGGCATCCCGGGCGCTCAGGCCGTTGTCCCGCTCCTCCATGTACCGGTGGCAGAAGATGATGGCGTAGTCGATGGCCAGGGCCAGCTGGAGCACCACGGCGATGGCGTTGGTGATAAAGGAGATGGAGCCGAACCAGTAGTTGGTGCCCATGTTCAGGATGGCGGAGACCACGAATACAATCAGGAACACCACCACCTCCAGATAGCTCTTGGAGGTGAAGAGCAGCACCGCCACAATGACCACCGCCGCGATGAGGAGGATGTAGCTCATCTCTCTCATCAGGGTGTCGGAGTCATAGGGATCGGCATTGAAGGTGATGTAGTTGTCGTAATCGGCCACGGCTTTCTGGACCTCGTCGGTGGCCTGTGTGACGATGGGGGTGCCGTTCTCGTCGTCAAAGCTGACGTTGAAGAGGGCGGAGGCGTCCTTGTAGTGGTCCTCGCTGTCGTCAAAGGTGACGGAGGATACGCCCTCAATCTGGGACAGCTGGTCGGAGAGACGGCAGGCCTGGTCGTAGGTGATGTTGGAGACCATCACGTTGGCAGTGGCCAGGGTGGTGAACTCCTCGTCCATCAGGGTAAGGCCACGGCGGGTCTCGGTGTTGGCGGGGAGGTAGGAGGTGATATCGTTGTTGATGACCACCTTGTTGATGGACGCGCCGCAGAAAATGACTGCCGCCAGAAAGACCAGATAGAAGGCCTTCCGCTTGTCGACAATAAAGCCCGCGATTTTGTCCATGGTGCTTACGCTTTTTTTCTCGCTGGACATAAGAGAATCAGCCTTTCTGGGAAGAGAGTTCCGGGAACAGCCCCGCCTGGTCCATCAGCTGGAGCAGAGCCTCCTCAGGGAGGTCAGTGCCCTGTTCCAGCCACCACCGGACAATGGCCAGGATGCCGCCGGCGTAGAAGTGGGCGGTTATCTCCAGACGGGCCGGATTGGTTTCGTCGGCGGGGAAGCGGGAGAGAAGCTGTTCTGCCACCAGGGCCTCCAGCGTCTGGATGTCCACGCTTCCGCTGGAGACGGCGGAACGGTACAGACCGCTGTGGGCCCGTACAAAGGAGAGGGCGTTCTGGAATACGGAGAGGAAATAGCTCCGGGGATTGACGCGCAGGTCCTCGGCCGCGGGCTCAAAGGCCCGGTACAGCCGGGCCACGGCGTAGCGCAGGAGGGCGTATTTGTCCTCGAAGTGGGCGTAAAAAGTTGTGCGGTGCACCATGGCCCGCTGGCAGATGTCTACCACGGAGATTTCGCTGAAGGGCTGTTCTTCCATCAGGGAGAGGAGCGCTTCGGTGAGGAGCTTTTTGGTCCTGCGCTGCCGCAGGTCCTCCTTGGGCTCCTCGGGTGGCTGGTTCCGCATGGTAATGCCTCCTTTTAAACGACATATTAATAAGAAGTGAAGGTTATCTGTACAATGAGGACGGCAAGAGAGTCCAACAGGGTGGAGGAACTATACCACTCGGCACTGCAAATGTCAAGATAATATACATCTGTATGTTAATATACGTATGTATTGTACAGCGGTGTAAGAGGAAAGAATCGGACAGGAAGAAAATTTTGAAAAACTTCGAAAAAACACTTGCATAATCTGGGGAGCTGTGCTATTATATCAAAGTCGCCTGAAGCGACTGCAAAAATGGGATATCCGGGTGTGGCGAAGTTTGGTATCGCGCTTGAATGGGGTTCAAGAGGCCGCTGGTTCGAATCCAGTCACTCGGACCAAACTCATAAAAGAAGTTGACAGATAAATCACTGTCAACTTCTTTTATGGGTAGAGTTAATCCTGTATGTAACCAAAAGTAAATATCCGGGTGTGGCGAAGTTTGGTATCGCGCTTGAATGGGGTTCAAGAGGCCGCTGGTTCGAATCCAGTCACTCGGACCAAGTCCGTATTCCGCAAGGAGTACGGACTTTCTTTTTTCCTTTCTGAACAGTAACCTCTTGTATCCGTAAGCCGGTTAAAATCAGCCACTCTGTGGAATGGAGATATTCCTGATTTCAAGTCATATTGGAGGCGTGACATGTCCTGTCACATTTTGAGCGCTCAAAACTCATTGGAAGATAACCGTTTTAAATCGATCAGCGATTTCAAGTGGTGTATGGAATGTGGTGGAGAAGTAGAAATCGAATGGAACGGCATTCATTATGGCATTATCCGATATGGGACAGATGATAAAATTACAATTTATATTTGGAATCGTCCCGAGACGGAATGCTGCTTTGACACCGCTGATGATGCATTGGAGTATATGGTTGGTTCGGACCGCTTGCGTGATGTGATTACACGAGTTACAGTTTTGGATCGCACAGTTTGAGATAAGAACCTCTTGCTCGCTGCTTGCATACCGTTGATATCGCTGACTTTTCCAAGTCCTATAATTAAACTCGGGCCAAGCCCGTATTCCGCAAAGAGTACGGACTTTTTTATTGTACCAACCGAACCAGCGGATTCTTGGAGTAACTAGGCAGAGAAAGATGAGAATAAAATTCCCGCCCTTGTCGTTTTAATTCGCCCATGCTATAATCAAAATATATCTTGAAAATACGGAAAGGGAGGAACTGAAAAATGCATGATACCGTTAAAAGAGCCATTATTTCCGTTGCCGTATTTGCGATAATTTACTTCATGTCGCTTATGATAGGAGTGACCAGCCATGAGGTAAGATTTTTGGGAACAGTAATTGGCACAGGCTGCTATTGGATAGGAAGTAATAAAAGATAAATTCTAGGGCTCCGATGTAGCATTTTTCAATCTTGCTGGTACTTCCGTCTCATTCTTTCGATTGTAAATTGGGGAGTTATTTCATAAAGAGTAATTGACATATCTAATCTAAGGCGGGAGCATCCGAAATGAAGCTCCCGCCTTACTGTTATGATTGGAGTGGGTGCAGAGATAGAAAAACCCGGACCTGTGGTTTTGCCGCAGGTCCGGGTTGATGCTGTGTGAAGTAGGGGAGGGGAGACTTACTTCAGCTCCACCTTGGCGCCCACGTCCTCGAGCTTCTTCTTCAGCTCCTCGGCCTCGTCCTTGGAGACACCCTCCTTGACGGCCTTGGGAGCGGACTCGACGACAGCCTTGGCCTCAGCCAGGCCCAGGCCGGTGATCTCGCGGACAGCCTTGATGACCTTGATCTTCTCAGCGCCGACCTCAGCCAGGACGACGTCGAACTCGGTCTTCTCCTCAGCAGCGGGAGCGGCAGCGCCGGCAGCGGCGGGAGCAGCCATAGCGGCGGCGGAGACGCCGAACTCCTCCTCCAGAGCGTGGACGAGCTCGGAGAGCTCCAGAACGGTCAGGCCCTTAACCTCTTCGATGAGGGCAGTAATCTTCTCAGAAGCCATGATATGTTACCTCCTAAAATAAATGTCTTGAAGTATGGTAGTTGTTGCGCGGGGGACAGGACTTACGCCTCGGCGGAAGCGGTCTCCTCGACGGAGCCGCCCTGCTTCTCGGCGATGGCCTTGATGACGATGGCCAGGCTGGTGATGGGAGCCAGCATGGTGCCCAGGACCTGAGCCTGCAGGACCTCCTTGGAGGGCAGCTCAGCCAGAGCGCTGATCTCGTCCAGGGACAGGACCTTGCCGTCCATGAAGCCGGCCTTGATGGTGAACTTGGCGCCGTTGAACTGCTTGGCGAACTTGTTCACCACGCGCATGGGAGCGATGGGGTCAGCGTGGCTGATGGCCAGGGAAGTGGTGCCGTTGAGCACGTCGTCCAGGGCCTCCATGCCGCAGTTGTTGATGGCGAAACGGACCAGGGTGTTCTTCACGACGGCGTACTCGACGTCGTTCTTGCGCAGCTCGGCGCGCAGAGCGGTATCCTCAGCCACGGTGATGCCCTTATAGTCCACCAGAACGCCGCTGGCGGCGCCCTTGATCTTCTCGGTCAGCTCAGCCACGATAGCCTGCTTCTCACTGAGAACCTTTGCGTTAGGCATGTGGGATTCACCTCCAGAAAAATAAAGTGCTGTTCCGCGTCCAAAGACACAAAACAGCACAAAACAAACGTCTATACTGCATTCTCGGCAGGATTTACTGTGCAAGCACAACCTGCTGTCTCTGAACACGGGATATAGTATAACAGCCCGGAAGAGGGTTGTCAACTATAAAATGAAGAATCTTTCTCCTGGGAGGTATCCAGGGGGAAAATCCCCCTGGATACAGCTCATCAGGCAGAAATTACATCAGCTTGGCGCCGTTGATCTTCACGCCGGGGCCCATGGTGGAAGCCACCACGCAGCTGCGGATATACTGACCCTTGGCAGCGGAGGGCTTGGCCTTCACGATAGCGCCCATGAGAGCGTTGAAGTTCTCGGTGAGCTTCTCAGCGCCGAAGGACACCTTGCCGATGGGGCAGTGGATGATGTTGGTCTTGTCCAGACGGTACTCGACCTTACCGGCCTTGATCTCCTTGACAGCCTTGGCCACGTCGGGGGTGACGGTGCCGGCCTTGGGGGAGGGCATCAGGCCCTTGGGGCCCAGGACCTTACCGAGACGGCCCACAACGCCCATCATGTCGGGGCTGGCCACGACCACGTCGTAGTCGAACCAGTTCTCCTGCTGGATCTTCTGGACCATGTCCATCTCGCCGACATAGTCAGCGCCGGCCTCACGGGCAGCGTCAGCCTTGTCGCCCTTGGCGAACACCAGGACGCGGGCGGTCTTACCGGTGCCGTGGGGGAGGACGATGGCGCCGCGGACCTGCTGGTCAGCGTGGCGGGAGTCAACGCCCAGCTTCACGTGGAGCTCGACGGTCTCGTCGAACTTGGCGGGAGCGGTCTTAACCACCAGGTCCATAGCCTCGGCGGTATCGTACAGAGCGGCCTTGTCAATCTGCTTGGCGCTCTCCTGATATTTCTTGCCTCTAAACATTTCCTGCTACCTCCTTCGCTTAGTCGCCCACCAGGACGCCCATGGAGCGGGCGGTACCGGCGATCATGCTCATGGCGGACTCAATGCTGGAGGCATTGAGGTCGGGCATCTTGGTCTCGGCGATCTTGCGCACGTCCTCCTTGCTGATGGTGGCCACCTTGGTCTTGTTGGGCACACCGGAGCCGGACTCGATGCCGGCAGCCTTCTTGATGAGAACGGCGGCGGGAGGGGTCTTGGTGATGAAGGTGAAGGAACGGTCGGCGTAGACAGTGATGATAACGGGGATGATCATGCCCACGTCGTTCTTGGTGCGCTCATTGAATTCCTTCGTGAAAGCGGCGATGTTCACGCCGTGCTGACCGAGGGCGGGGCCGACGGGGGGAGCGGGAGTCGCCTTGCCGGCGGGAATCTGCAGCTTCACGTAACCAGTAACTTTCTGTGCCATTTGAAACAGCACCTCCTACGATAAATGTGGTTGGAACGGCGTCTGCGGGACGCCTCCCACGTGCGGGGGAAAGGGCCATGCAGGGCATGGCGCTGGGGGACACGGCGGAGCGTGTCCGGAATTGGAATTACAGCTCGACGGGCTCGACCTGATCCAGGTCCAGCTCCACGGGAGTCTCCCGGCCGAACATGGACACCACGATACGGACCTTTTCCCGCTCCATATCGATCTCGTCCACCGTGCCCAGATAGGACTCCAGGGCGCCGTCGGTGATGCGGACGTTGTCGCCCACCGCATAGCCCACCACCACTTCGCGCTTTTCAACGCCAAGGGCGGCAATCTCCTCATCAGAGAGGGGGATGGCCTTGTTGCCGGAGCCGACGAAGCCGGTGGCGCCGCGGACATTGCGGACCAGATGCCAGGTCTCGTCGGTCATCACCATTTTGACCAGCACGTAGCCGGGGAACACCTTGCGCTCCACGGTCTTGGGGCCGTTGTCGGTGATTTCGGTGACCGTCTCCAGGGGGATGCTGACCTCCTGGATGAGGTCGTGCATGTTGCGGTTTTCCACCGCCTTCTCAATCGAGGCGGCGACGGTGTTCTCATAGCCGGAATAGGTATGGACGACATACCACTTTGCACTTTCAGCCATGATTTACTCCTTTATGCGCCGGGGTTGAAAAGGTTCAGCAGCGCCTGCACAATAGCGTTGGCCAGGGCGTCGAAAACCCAGATGAAGATGCCCACCACGATAACGCAGGCGATCACGATACCGGTGTTCTTCGCAACCTGCTTCCAACCGGGCCACTGTACCTTCTTCAGCTCGCTCTTCATTTCCTTGAACCACTTGGCGACGCGCTTGAAGAAACCGGGCTTGGACTTTTTCTCGTCCTTCGCCTTCTTGTCGGCCTTGGCGGGAGTGGACTTTGCAGCCTCTGCCTGGCCGGTCTGCTCGATTTTCTCGTTTTCAGACATTCAGATACACCCTTCTTTCTTATGAGCCAGTTGCAAGCTCATTACTTGGTCTCGTTATGGACCGTGTGCTTTCTGCAGAAGGGGCAGTACTTGTTCAGCTCCAGACGATCAGGAGTGTTCTTCTTGTTCTTGAACGTGTTGTAATTGCGCTGTTTGCACTCGGAGCAGCGCAGGGTGACCTTCACCCGGTTGCCTGCCTTTGCCACTTGTCGGCACCTCCTTTTTCATTTTGGGGCGCTCCGGACATAAAAAATGCCGGATACGGCCCAATATGCCGAATCCAGCAACGTCCAGGCACAGCGATACTATGCCCCTATACGCTACGGTGCGGATTCGGCATCATCTGCCTCCCTATGCCCGCCCTCGGCGGCAAAAGGGTTTGCACGTCATTACACCGTAAAAATGCGCACAAAAAAAGCCCTTTTCATAGGTGATAGTAGAATAGCACAGGGAAGGCGGAAAGTCAAGCACTATTTTGGAAAAAACCTTTGATTTTGAAACAGGCGAGCACCTTGACAGGGTACGCCTGGGCTGATAGAATCTATTTAAAGAAAATTTGAAATAGTTTTGCCTTAAGGGAGGGAGCGCTGTGGAGGGCCCCGGGATTTTCAAGGCCCTGTCCGACCCGGTGCGGCGGGAGATACTTCTCCTGCTGCGGAGGGGAGAGCTGCCGGCGGGGGAGATTGCCTCCAGGCTGTCCATGACCGCCGCCGCCGCGTCCTATCATCTCTCCTGTATGAAGCGGGCGGGGCTGGTGCGGGAGCGGCGGGAGAAGAACTACATCTATTATGAGATGAACGCCACCGTATTGGAGGAGGCTGCACTCTGGCTGAGTCAGCTGTGCGCCGGAGTGGGGGAGGAGCGCCGTGAGACACGGAAAGCTGTGGAGAACACTGTTTTATATCCTGATGGGACTGCCGCTGGTGGTGACGTTGGCGGTCCTGCTGGTGCTGCCGGGGGAGATACCCGTGCACTATAACGCCGCGGGGGAGGTCAACCGGTGGGGCAGCAAGTATGAGATGCTGATTTTGCCGCTGATTACTCTGCTGATGGGTGGCTTTCTTTTAAAGGTATCCCGGTGGAGCGGCAGGCAGCACCAGGAGAACCGGACGGCAGTGGTGGCCATTGGCTGCGGTGCCCTGCTGGTGTTCAATGTGATGACCGTGATTTTTCTGGTCAAGGCCTACCGGATTGCTGCCTTAGGGACGGGGATGGAGCTGTCTGTCAGCCGGATTCTGTTCGGCGTCACGGGGCTGCTGCTCGTCTGCTTGGGCAATGTGATGCCCAAGCTGCGGCGCAACGGCTGGTGCGGAGTGCGGACGGCCTGGACCATGGAGAATGATGAGAACTGGCGCAGAAGTCAGGTGGTGGGCGGCGGTGTCATGATGGCCGCGGGGCTGGTGCTGGCGGCGGGGAATGTGCTCCTGTCAGGTGAGGAGGCGAGCCTGCTGTTCTCCATGCTCTGCGTGGTGCTGATGATACCCGCCCTGCTGATTGCCCTGACGCTGCTGAAGCGAAAGATGGAAAAGGAGAAGAACAGATGAGAATTATGGCCATTGACTACGGCGACGCCCGGACGGGCATCGCCATTTCCGACCCCACCGGCCTGCTGGCGGGGTATACCACAGTGATCCATAGCCGGAAGAGCGAGGTGGTGGCGGAGGAGATTGCCCGCCTGGTGAAAGAGCACGGGGTAGAGGAGCTGGTGATGGGCTTTCCCCGGAACATGGATGGCACCGAGGGCCCCAGAGCGGAGCTGTACCGGGCTTTTGCGGAGCAGGTGGGCCAGGTGACCGGACTGACCCCGGTTCTGTGGGACGAGCGCCGCACTACCGTGGAGGCCCACAACATCCTCCACGCCTCGGGTAAGCGGATGAAGCAGCACAAGAAGACGGTGGACGCGGTGGCGGCAACCCTGATTTTGGAGGGCTACCTCACCCGCCGCCGGACCCAGGGCTGAGCTTATTCTTTTTGCGGAAGAGCTCGGTGACGCCCACATAGAGGAGATAGACGCCAAAGCACCGGCGCAGCAGCTGCACGTCCAGTCCGGTGGCCGCCCAGGCGGACAGGGCGGTGCCCAGCAGGCCGGCCAGAATAGCGGGCCAGGCGGCGGCGCGGTCCACATAGCCGTTTTTGACGTGGGCGGGCAGTGCTGTGGCGGCGGTGGGGAGGAAGTAGAGCAGGTTGACCCCTTGGGCCAGGTTCTGGGGCACTCCGGCGAAGGACGTCATATAGATGAGCAGCAATGTGCCGCCGCCTATCCCGAAGCCGGAGAGAATCCCGGTGAGGGCGCCTGCCAGAATGGGGAGAAGCCACTCCATCAGAAGAAGAGGGCCTTCACGCCGCCGTAGAGGATAAACAGGGCGAACACCCGCCGTAGCCAGTCCATGTTCAGCCGCCGGAACAGCCGTCCGCCTGCAAAGCCTCCAATCAGCCCGCCGATGAGATAGGGAAGGGCCAGCTGGAAGTCCAGGCCACCCCGGAAGAAATAGACGGCAGAGGACAGGGCGCACAGGGGCAGAATGATAGCCACCGAGGTGGCAAAGGCCTTCCGCTGCTCCAGGCCGCACCAGCGGGTGAGCAGGGGTACCAGAATCATGCCTCCCCCACCGCCGAAGAAGCCGTTGGCCACACCCGCTGCGGCGCCGGACAGAGCGCAGCGAACTTTTACCGGAACATGCAAAAAAATCCCTCCCAACGGCACTAGTCTGCCGCCGGGAGGGATTTTCTATTCATGGTTTATTTGCCGTCAGGGTTCAGACCGGCCAGGGTGAGTATCACATCGCCCGCCATCATCAGCCCGGCCACCGGCGGCACCCAGGGCACGCTGGCCGGTACGCTCCGGCGTCCCGGGGGCGGAGTCTCCCGCTGGTCAGTGGCGTGGGGCAGCTCGGGGGAGAAGAGCACCCGGTGGTGCTGAATCCCCCGGCTGCGTAGCTCCTTCCGGATGACCCGTGCCAGGGGGCAGCCCTCAGTCTTGGAGATGTCGGTGATGCGGAACTGGGTGGGGTCCAGCTTGTTGCCGGTGCCCAGGGCGGAGAGAATGGGGATGCCCCGCTCTATGGCGGTCTGAATCAGGTCCAGCTTGCTGGAGACCATGTCGATGGCGTCCACAATATAGTCGTACCGGACGGAGAAGAAGTCCTCCCGGTTTGCAGGCTCGTACTTGGACACCACGGGATGGACCCTGCACTCCGGGTTGATGTCCTGTATCCGGGCGGCCATGGCCTCCGCCTTGGGCTGGCCCTGGGTGGACCAGAGGGCCTGGATCTGCCGGTTCAGATTGGTCACGCCCACCTCGTCATGGTCGATAAGGGTCAGCTCGCCAATTCCGGCCCGTGCCAGAGCCTCAGCGGCCCAGCTGCCCACACCGCCCAGGCCGAACACCGCCACGTGGGCGGCGGCAAGGCGTTCCATGGCTTCGGGGCCCAGCACCATCTCAGTGCGCAGAAATTGTTCCTTCATGGATACCTCCTGATGAGACATTGGAAGAGGGGGGCGGGGCCTATCGCCCCGCCCCCCTCATAGAAGCCTGATATTAATCGACGTACTTGAAGCCGTCAGCCTTGACAGCCTCATAGCCCTCGGTGATGGTCTCAATCCAGCTGGTCATATCGTCGTTCTGGAAGGTGCTCTTGGCGTTGAGCTTCCAGGCGGGATCGTTCCAGGACTGGAAGTAGATGACGTGCCAGCCGTACTGACCGCTGTTGGTGTTCTCCACCAGGCCGGTGTCGCCCTCGGCGTGCTCGTTGTCGAAGATCCAGTCGTTGAAGGTGTCAACCATCTGACCCTCTTTGACCTGGGTGTACAGGCCGCCATTGGAGGCGGAGCCGGTGTCGTCGGAGTACTCCTCGGCCAGAGCACCGAAGGACTCGGCGGTTTTGTCGCCGGCCTCCCACTGGGCCAGCAGGCTCTCGGCCTCAGCCTTGGCGGCCTCCATGGCCTCGTCGGTGGGGATGGTGGACTCATCCACATCCTCAGTGGCGGGGTCATCCTCCTGGGTCAGCTCGGCCTTGATGAGGATGTGACGGATGTCGGCGGTGGGAGTCTCGTCCAGGTAGCGATCCAGGAACCGGACCACATAGTAACCGCTGGTGGACTCGAACACCTCCATGTCGCCCTCGGTGCGGGCGGCGTCTTTCAGCCAGTCGCCGTAGGTGGTGGAGACACTGGAACCGGTGGTCTCGGTGGCGCGGAAGGTGTTTGCGGTGCTCTCCTCAGTGTAGCTGCCAGCCAGCTCGGCGAAGTCGCCGCCGGCCTCCACGTCAGCCATCAGCTTCTCAGCGTTGGCCTTGGCGGTCTCCATGGCGATGGTCTGCTCCTCTTCGGTGGCCTCCACGGTGTTGCCTTCCTCGTCGGTGGTGGAGGGGGCAGTGCCGCTCAGGAAGGCGACTTCATAGGAGAAGGTGTCCACGTTGTCCTTGTTCTCGTCATAGTAGGTGGTGTAGTCCTCATCGGTGTAGGTGAGGGCATCCTGGTGGGCCTGCTGATACTCAGTGAGCATGATGGCCCGCTTCAGGCAGCTCTCATAGATACCGGTAGTCATGTGAGTGCCGTACACTGCCTTGATATAGGAAGAGTAGGAGTAATTGCTGGTGATAGCACTATTCTTCGTGTTGGCCAGGCTGGTCTCGTAGGTCTCCTTGCCGGTCTCGGACAGGTCCAGGGAGAAGCCATCCTTCTCGGCGGCATCGGTGAGGGCGGCCACCTGGGTCAGGGCGTTGAGGGCGGACTCCATGAAGTAGTCATGGTAGGTCTGGGTCTGCTCCTCGTCCACATACTGGTCCTCGGGGTCCAGGCTGGGGTTGAAGTTGGTCAGGCCGGTAATGCCCATGGTGGAGTAATAGTAGAGCTCATACTCCTGCTGATAGGCGCTGTGGTAATAGTACTCCACCTCGCCGGCGGTAAAGTTGTGGCCGTTGACGGTCACTGCGGTGGCGCGGTTCTGGAAGAAGTTGGAGTTCCAAATAAGCAGCGCGGCGGCCAGAATGACCACCACCACGCCAATCACCCAGTACAGAATGGTTTTGCGCTTGGCGGCCTGAGCCTCCCTGGCCTCCTTGAGCTCTTTCTGAGTCAGGTTCTGGCCGGCGCTCTGGCGCTGCTTTTTTTCTCTGGATGCGCTCATGAATGTCTCAGTCCTCTCGTTGTAATAGGAAGGCGGGAGGAGCTCTGCCCGCCCGCTCTAACACATCGTTGCATTATACAGGAAAATGAGATAAGTTGCAAGTGTAAAATGTTGTTTGACGGGGGAAAGGGAGGAATCCGGCAGGTTGTTTCCGCCCACGAAATTTTAAAAATGTATTTTTTCTGAACCCGGCTGAATGGCTGGGCCGTCTAATGGTTGAGACCGGTCAAAACACCCGGGAGGGGGAGAACAGTGACAGAGCTTGTTTTGTGTCGGGATAAGACTGTGGCTGCAGAGGATAATACAAGTTGGACAGTGTGGTGCCCCACTATGCCGACGGCAGCAGCTGGATTTCGAATGATCCGTAATACCCTAAACCAACAATTGGGCCCCACACACAGAAACAGAAGCTGTGTGTGGGGCCCAACAATGTGTTGCCTGCTAAAGAAGAGCAAGGAGTGATTATACCCAGTCCAGAATAGTGTTGCAGAGATATTTTCCTTTTACCTTTCTGGCAATGCGTGAGGCGACGTCAAGTGCCTGGAGCGACTGACGGTCTGTGAGGTCAGTTAGAACTTTTAAAGCGGCCTCAGGAGCTCGAGGGAAAAGCGCGGCGGCCTGTTGCTCCGCCTGTTCCATGTCCTGCGCAAACTGTTCCTCCAGTGCGTGATAGAGCGGAATGACCTCCGTGGGGGCGATGGCTTCATAGTTGCGCTCACAGAGCTGAGCGGTCTCTTGGAAAGTCCACCAGGCGTCCTCCACTCTGAAATCACCGCACTCACCACGCTGATAGGCGGCAGGGAGGCCGCATCCGCCAGTATAACAGGGGATAAAAGGAGAGAGACAGACGTTTCCGAATGCAAACCAGATAGAGCTGCCCAGCGCGTCAGGAAGGGCAGAGGAAAGATCGGCTAGTATACAGATTACAGTTCCGCTTTGAGCGATGCTGGTGCTTATTTCCATCCAAAACGGATTGTGATGAGGCCCGGCTTCGGGGCGGAGGGCCAGGTCATAGGGGGTTCCCGCCAAAGTATCCCGCATAAGTTCCATCAAATCAGAGCGAGTCACTGCCTGCAACGGGCGGCAATCATATATTTGAGCATCCAGAGGGATATCCAGCCCGCCAAGCCGGTGAAGGGTCCCCCATTTGCGGAACGTATTGACAGGGTTAAGTGCACCGCCGTAGCCTGAGTTGAGTTCAGAATAATCTCCGCCAAAAGCAGAAGCAAAATTCAGTGGGGCTCCAGAATGGATATATCCTTTTTCCACAGCAAACTCATAAAGTCCTGGTGAACAGAGAAAGCGAGTAGAGTCGGCAAAGTCGATCTCTCCAATGCCAAAACAGTTGGGACGGCACTCTGCCTTATCGTCATCTACCCGTCGGGCACACCAATATCCGCCTGGCCCTAATTCAAGAAAAAAGCCCTCCTGCGGATCGGCAACCGCCATACAGACTGTACCTTCTGCGCCGGGGATAGAGGAGACGGTAAAACCGTACTGGGCGATGAGATCACCGGCAAGCTGGATGGCTTCCCGAGCAGTTTTTCCCCGTTCAAGCATCAGGATAACCAAATCATCGGCCTCCAGCAGGTCACCGGCTCGCTGATAGTTGGCAAAAGCGTACACGCCCTGCATAGAGACGGCCACCCGCTGATCATTGACTCCATCTGCCCAGGAGACAGGACGGGTTCCGGTTTCGTAAGCTGCGGAAGAGTAGGTGTATCCAAACGTGGCGGGAGCCTGAGGGATGGGGACGCCTTTGACTGTCATGAACTGGTCGGAAGGAGCCCAAGATTTTCTGGGAACATGATGTACGTGACCGGGGCAGCCAGGCCAATCATCATTGGCGGCCAACATAACATGACCGGTTGCACTGGCATCACGGCCGATAATGACAGAAAAACACATGAGGAGAACCTCCTTACATTACTGGCTTGCGAAGAAGTTTGGCGGACACAAAATACAACAGACCAGTTACCAGGAAGCAGAAGAACACTGCACCAATAGTGGACATGATGAACGGAAGCTGCTGGCCTGCAAAATACGTTACAACACCGAGCAGGAAGCAGACAATGGCTGTGGGATTGATGCCCTTCCAATACCAGTAAGGGCCATCCTTTGCCTGGAACTGAGTGATGTCATACTCTTTTTTGCGGATAAAGTAATAGTCTACCACCAGAATGGCAATACAGGGAGGAAATACTGCTCCCAGATAGCCCAAAAATATCTGAAATGTATCCAAAAAGCTGTCAAAAAGCAGTGGGGTAAGTGCCAGAAGCAGGGCGCCGGCAGAAATAATACACATGGAAAGTTTAGGGGAAAGCTTGCGGCTGACATTGGCGGCGGAGAAACCACCGGAATAGACATTGATCATGTTTACTGCAATAGTGGAGAGCACAATAAGCAGATTGGCGATTTGTCCCATTCCGAGAGACGAGCAGATATAGCTGAGATCAGCGGACATTGGGTCGAAAATACCGCCGTTGAGGACGGCTACTGCAATAGCGCTCACCGCACCGATCATGCAGAACCAGAGCATTCCAAAGGCCGCGCCTGCCATAGGTGCAACAGTGGCAGCTGTTTTGCTTTTGGTATAGCGGGTATAATCTGCCACAGCCATTACCCAGGCGAAGCCAAAGGCGGCAAAGGAATCCATGGCGGATCCGAAGGTGATGGACCAAGAGAGATTTTCAGACCTGGAGTCAAGCGTCCATGTAGCGATGCTGTCCAGAGAAAATGTGCGGAAGACCTGGACGGAAATCCAAACGCTGAGAATGATCAGACATATAACGGCCAGGTTTTGCGCAAAACCGATCCACTTGGCACCTCCGAAGATTGCAATAAGACTGGTAATGGCCAGAATAATTACAACGGAAAGGACAATCATCGGGGTGGAAGTGGGATCACCATGGGTAAAACTGGTGATGAGGTTGGACAAAGGAACAGCCGCGATATAAGTGTTGACACCGCACCAGCCGACAAATTGAAGTGCGTTAATAAAGGAGGGAAGTTTGCTTCCAACTACACCAAAGGGAACCCGTACCAAACCCATGGTGCTGGATGCCACGCGAAATCCCATAATACCCACGAGAGCGAGGATGAGGTATACCAGAGGATTACTGATAATGGCGGACAGGAATGCGCCGCTCAAGCCAAGGGCACCAATAATGGTTCCCATATACCATGAAGTGGGGTTTGCGTTGGCACAGATCCAGACAGAAGCCATCTCCTTGATACCATAGTAGCGAGCTTCCATGGGAACATACTCATCGATATCGTAGTCACGGACGGCAGGAGAAGAATTTTGTTCTGACACTGTATTCACATCCTTTGTTGAGATTGGACATAACTATCATCTGCCGAAATTCCAGACAACAGACGGTGTATGGAGTAGCGATGTGAAGCACTGCGCGCCGCTTCGTTATGCATATAATATACAGAATATGGGGCGAAGTGTCAAGTGAAATATAAAATAATGTGCGAAAAATATATAATTTTTTTAAAAAATGAAATACTATTAACGAAAAAAGTGCACAAATAAAATTCACGCAAAATGTGAATATGGTAAAAAAGTTTATCATCCGAAAATGAGAAAAAAGAGGAATGAGAAAAGAAATTGTTCAATAAGCAGAAATAATAAAATATTTGACTAAAAGAGATTGGGCCAAACGAAAAGAGAAATGGTAAAAAATTTGACTATAAGGAAAAGAATGATAAACATATATATTCATAAAAAATGGATAGTCATGTACCGGCATAACGGCGGCACATGACTATCCACTATATTATTCTCTTGAAGCCTTGTATTTTGGGACATCATGTCCGGAAATTAATCAGCGGCAGGGGCCTCCATATCAGCGCGGATACTGTTGGCCAGAGCATCGGTCAGCTTATGAAAAGCACTCAAAACCTGTTCACATTCATCTGGGCTCAAAAGCTGAAATGCGCGGATCTCTGCCTTATGAAGCCTGGACAAGAGTCTGTCTGCGTAAATCTTGCCCTTTGGTGTAAGGCGAATAAGATTGCTGCGCTGGTCATGGACGGTGCGTTGCCGGATAATGATACCTTCCTGCTCCAGACGGCGGAGAGAGGAGGAGAGCGTCTGCTTGGAATAGCCGAGACAAGCGTGGAGACTGCGCTGAGTGCAGTACTCATGCTTGCTGATTTCATTAAGTACAAACAGCGTGGTATCCTGAATTTTGTGATGGGAAGCCCATTCGTTATAAATAGCGTCCATTTGAAAATAACTGCTGTAATAGCTGTCAATATAACGGCTTAACCGCTTCTGGTCTTTGTCAGTCAAGACAAATCCCCCGTTTCCTATGTAAAAATTTTCTGCTTTCGTAGCATGTGAGGAAAAATCTCTCTCTTGTGAGAATTTTGTATTCATTATAACTCAGATGTTAGAAGAGCACAAGGAGAAGGTGGGGCAAGTGGCATAAGCCTTGCTGGCAGAATTAATTGTGGAAATAGGTGGGAACATGAATAAAAACCAGAATATTTCCTTGACAATGAATATATATATGTAAATATTTTTGTTTATGGAATATTTATTCAAATTTGCTATTGCATTTTTCTGCGGACCGTGGTAGACTGTGTCCAACAAAGCAAAACGGAGGTTTTCACCATGGCTGACATTAAGAAAGTTGTACTTGCCTATTCCGGCGGTCTGGATACATCCATCATCATCCCCTGGCTGAAGGAGAACTACAACAACCCCGAGATCATCGCCGTGTCCGGCGACGTGGGCCAGGGCACCGAGCTGGACGGTCTGGAGGAGAAGGCCATCAAGACCGGCGCCTCCAAGCTGTACGTGGAGGACCTGACCGACGAGATGGTGGACGACGTCATCATCCCCTCCATGCAGATGGGCGCCAAGTATGAGGACTATCTGCTGGGCACCGCCTTTGCCCGGCCCATCATCGCCAAGCGCCTGGTGGAGATCGCCAAGAAGGAGGGCGCCGACGCCATCTGCCACGGCTGCACCGGCAAGGGCAACGACCAGGTCCGGTTTGAGCTGGCCATCAAGCGCTTCGCCCCTGAGATGAAGATCATCGCCCCCTGGCGGGAGTGGTCCATCAAAGGCCGTGACGAGGAGATCGACTACGCCGAGGCCCACAACGTGCCTCTGAAGATCTCCCGGGAGACCAACTACTCCAAGGACAAGAACCTGTGGCACCTGAGCCACGAGGGCCTGGACCTGGAGGACCCGGCCAACGAGCCTCTGTACGACAAGCCCGGCTTCCTGGAGATGGGCGTCAGCCCCATCCAGGCCCCCGACGCCCCCACCTACATCACCTTGGACTTTGAGAAGGGCTGGCCCGTGGCCTTCAACGGCGAGAAGATGAAGGCCAGCGACATCATCCGCAAGCTCAACGAGGTGGGCGGCGCCAACGGCATCGGCCTGCTGGACATCGTGGAGAACCGGCTGGTGGGCATGAAGGACCGGGGCGTGTATGAGACCCCCGGCGGCACCATCCTCTACCGGGCCCACGAGGTGCTGGAGATGATCACCATCGATAAGGACACCGCCCACATGAAGAGCAAGCTGGCGGTGGACTTCGCCGACCTGGTGTACAACGGCAAGTGGTTCACCCCCCTGCGGGAGGCTCTGTCCGCCTTTGCCGCCGAGACCCAGAAGCACGTCACCGGCACCGTGAAGCTGAAGCTCTACAAGGGCAACATCATCACCGCCGGCGTCACCTCTCCCGACACCCTCTACTCCGAGAATCTGGTCACCTTCGAGGAGAGCGACTACGATCAGAAGGACTCCCAGGGCTTCATCAACCTCTGGGGCCTGCCCGACACCGTCCAGGCGCTGCGGGAGCAGGGCAAGCTGAAATAAGGAACCGCGTACAAAGCCGGAAGGCGGGCGCCTCCCACCGTGGGGACGCCTGCTCTCCGGCTCTGCCGCAAAAGAGCGAAAAGACCTGCTAACAAAAGTCAAGTAGAAATTTCAGCTTTTGGGAGCAGAGAAAAAGGCAACACAAAATCAAGCCGCTGAGCATCTCAAAATCGAAACGGCGGCCAGCCAGATGGTATAAAACAGGA
>NZ_JBMNPX010000014.1:0-71139 GCF_050943825.1 Pseudoflavonifractor sp. | reverse complement strand
CCCTACCTCAGCGGCAGGAACTCGTTCATTATATCATACCGTTTTGTTGCTGTCAAGTACTTTTTTCAAACTTTTTTCGGAGCTTTTCAGCTCCAAAAGTTCAAATCCAGAACTCTCATCCAGCCGCTCGCCACTCTCGCAGCGAACTTTTATATGATATCATGTCTTACTTCGCTTGTCAAGCACTTTTTTCATTTTGTCGTCAGCCGTCAGGCGCGCCCAAAACGATGTACTTGTCAGCTCGGCCACTCTCTCGCGAGAGCTTGACTATGTTACCACCGTTTTCCGCTCCTGTCAACACATTTTTTCATTTTTCCTCATTTTTATTTTTCCGCTCGCTTTTTCTCTTCCCAGTGACGGATATCCGTCTTATAGTATGCCCCCTTCCCAGACGTGCTATACCACATCTGCAGACTCTTTTCGCCTGCTTGAGGTATGACCTCCAGACTGTCCGGATATACCGTCACCCGGGCCACTGTCTCCCGCAGGATATCCTCCCACAGTTCCGCGCTTACCTCAGGGATACGGAGCGGTTCCGCTTTCGCTTCTGCCTCTGCGGCCTCTGTCTCCTGGCTGCACTGCGCCCGTATCGCCTCCAGCTCCTTGGCGGTAATGACGCCGTCCAGATACCCCTCCAGTGCACGGCGCAGCCGGTGCTCCGCATCCCTCCTTCTCCTCTGTTCCATGGGTGCCGCTCTCCTGCCGCTCCGCATCCGCTCTATTCTTCCCGCCAGTTCTTCCAGTTCGTGCACGACGTCCGTCCCCAGACGCTCCAGCGCAAACTGCCCGCAGGCAAAGAGGGCCTTGTCGTTGACCATCCCCATGCCGCAGCTGTCCCGACAGCCCCAGCTCTTATATATTGTACCGTCCTTCCGGCGGCTGGTACGTGGAACATAGGGCGCTCCGCAGCCACCGCACCACACCCGGCCTGAGGACCAATAGCGTGCGGAGTGCCGCTCTCCTCCCTGCCGTGCGGCGCTCCGCCGGGCCAGCTCCCGCTGTACCCCCTCCCAGGTCTCCCGGTCCACAATGGCCTGGTGGTGATCCCGGAGGTAAAGCTGCTCCTCCTGTCCCCGGTTCTCCACCTTCCGATGGGTGAGATAATCCACTGTGACATATTTCTTCTGCCGCAGATCTCCGGCGTACTTCTCGTTGCGGAGGATACGGAGAATGGTGTTCTCCGACCAGCGCTCCGCCCGGGGCGGCGCAATCCCCGCCTGGTTCAGCTCCCGGGCGATGACATGAGCCCCCTTGCCCTCGGCCAGATATTTATCATAGATGAGTCTGACCACCTCAGCCTCCGCCGGGCGGACGGTGAGGGCGCCCCCTCTGGTCTCAAAGCCGTAGGTGGAGTCGCTGCCAAAGACCACCCCTGCCTCCATCCGGCGGCGCTGGCCCCATTTGACCCGCTGGGAGGTCTTGCGGGACTCCTCCTGTGCCATGCTGGCCATGATGGTGAGGCGCAGCTCCCCGTCGTTGTCCCGGGTGTCGATGCTGTCACTGAGAAACACCACCCCCACACCCAGTTCCTTCAGCTTGCGGGTATAGGCCAGGGTGTCCACCGTGTTTCTGGCAAAACGGGAGACCTCCTTGGTCAGAATCAGGCCGAACTTTCCCTCCGCCGCGTCCTCCATCATCTGCTGAAAGGCTGCACGGCGGCGGATGCTGGTGCCCGACAGGCCCTCGTCAGCGTACACCTGGGCCAGCTGCCATCCGGGATGCTCTTTAATATAGGTATGGAAATACTCCCGCTGGCTGCGCAGGGAGTTGGCCTGGTCCGCCCGGTCGGTGGACACCCGGCAGTAGGCTGCCACAAGCAGTTCCCCCTTATCCGTCACAGATTTCCCTCCCCCAGCAGCTTCTCCGCCTCCAGTCTGGTGATGACTCCTTTTTTATACAGGTGGCGCACAATCCCCCGGCGCACCAGGCGCTTCAACTCCGGCTCCATAACCTCCCGCTCGCTCACAGCCAGCCCTCCTTTTCTTTTCAGAAGAGCATATGCCGCCGGGCAGATGGAAAGCACTCCGGCGCTGCAAAATCCCCCATGCGGCAGGTACCGCATTGGCTACGGCCAATTCCTCCCGCAGAAAATAGTCCCGGAGCACCAGCCCCCGCTCATCCGCCAGTGCCGCGGCCTCACGGGACACCCGCCCGCCGCAGATCACCTGCCCGGAGCGGAGTGCATCCAGCACCTGGGTCAGGCTGTACCGCACAGCGGAGAGGGGCGCGTTGAGCATGCCCGGCTCTCCTTCCACCGGCAGAGGGAGAATGATACAGTCGGCCAGGGCCGCCTCCCGCAGCGTGGCCTCCTCGGTCACGTGCTCCGGCCGCTCCCCCTGCTCCAGGGCAAAGGTGTGGACGCTGTGCCCCTCGGCGGCCAGCAGCCCGGCCAGCCTGACCTGGCGCATATCCCCGCCAATCACCCAGAAATTCAGTTCTTGTCTCATGGATCGTTCCTCCATTCACCGCGACTACTTCATCCTATTCCCTCCGCCGGAAAGGGTGCGGAAAAAGCGGCGCTCCGGATGAACCGGAGCGCCGCTCTTCTGCTTCTCTTATTCTGCTTTAGTTCTTTTCGGCCGCCCGGGGCAGCTTCACGGTAAAGGTGCTGCCCTGGCCCAGGGCGCTCTCCAGCGTGACGGTACCGCCGTAGAGCTGGACAATGTGCTTGACAATGGCCAGGCCCAGGCCGGTGCCGCCGTTTTTCCGGGCACGTCCCTTGTCCACCCGGAAGAACCGCTCAAAGACACGCTTCTGCGCCTCCTCGGGGATACCGATGCCGGTGTCGGACACCACAGCGGTGACCCAGGCGCTGTCGGCGGACACGTCCACGCTGACACTGCCGCCCTTTACATTGTACTTCACGCCATTCTCCATCAGGTTGAGGAGCAGCTCCTTCAGCCGGCTGACCGGGATAGCCGCCATGGCGTTCTCACCGGTGACGGTCAGGGTGACCCCCGCCTCCTTGGCGGCGGGCTCCAGCAGGGTCTGGGTCTCCCGGGCAGCCGTGAGCACATCGCTGGCCTCCTCGCACTGGTCGATGGCCACCGACTCCAGCTCGGAGATCTTCAGAATGTCGTTGATGAGCTCGATGAGCCGGTCCACCTCCACGCCGATCATGGTGAGGAAGCGCTTGCGGTCCTCCTCGCTCTTGACCATGCCGGAGGCCAGCATATCGGTAAAGCCCTTGATGCTGGTGAGGGGGGTCTTGAGCTCATGGGACACGTTGGCGGTGAACTCGCTGCGGATACCCTCGGCCCGCTTGAGCTCGGTCACGTCGGAGATGAGGATGGAGGCGCCCACCGTCTCCCCCTCGTACTGCCGGCCGGTGACCGGTGAGAGGAACATGCGCAGGCTTCTGCCGTCAAAGGCCGGGTCGTCAAGGTCCAGCACCACGGGGGTCTTCTCGGTGCGGACGGTCTTGAGGGCCTCCCGCAGGCGGCGGGAGCGGGTAAGCAGCAGGATGCCGCTGCCGTCGGAGTTGTCGCTCAGGCCGAAGAGGCGGCGGGCCGACCGGTTCAGGGTGAGGACATGGCCCTCCTCGTCCAGCAGGATGAGGCCCTCGTCCATACACTCCAGAATCAGGCTGACCTTGTCCCGCTCGGCCCGGATGGCGTCGATATGCGCACTCAGCCGCTCCATCAGCTTGTCGATGTACCGCAGGAGGGGGCGCACCTCGTCATCGGCCTCATAGGCAGCCAGAGCGGCCTTGTCCTCCGCCTCGCCGCCCAGAACCCCCTGGAGCGCCTCGCCCACCACATTGAGGGGCTTGAGTACCATGCGTGCCATGCGGCTGGCCAGAATGAGGGCCAGCACCAGGGCCACCAGGGCTGCCACCACAAAGCCGCCGGCGCTGTCCCACACCAGGCTGTCGATGGAGGAGACAGGCATGGAGGCCCGGCCCACCATGCCGTCGGCAAAGCGCTTGGCTTCGTAGAACATGGTAGTGCCCACCGTGTCGGAGGACCGGAGGGACTCGCCCCAGCCGGTGGCGGCGGCCTGCTTGAACTCCTCCCGATCGGCATGATTCTCCATGGTGGCCGGATCGGCCTCAGTGTCGGCCACCACAGTACCGTCGCTGTCAATAATGGTCAGGCGCTTCTCCGGTGCGGCCTGGTTGAACTGCTCGGTCAGACCCTCCGGGTCTGTGATGGCGCTCTGGGCGTCCATCAGGATCAGCAGTTCCTGAAGGCTCTGCCGGGCGGCGCTCATCTCCCGCTCCCGCAGCACCCAGATACCCACGACGCTGGATACCAGAAGCGCCGCCAGAACGGTGACAAGCGTGGCGCAGATCAGTCGTTTTTTCATCAAAATTCCCCCTGTATAGAGAGCCGGGCGGCAGCCGGGAGTTCTCCCCGGTACCACCCGGCCGCCGTTCAGCTCATCTTGTATCCCACGCCGCGGACGGTGGTGATGTACTCCTCCCCCAGCTTCTGCCGGAGGGTCTTGACGTGCATATCCACCGTGCGGGTCTCGCCGGTGTAGTCATAGTCCCAGACAGACTGGAGGATCTCGTCCCGTGTGAGGGCCACGCCCCGGTGGGTGGCCAGCAGGCGGAGCAGCTCAAACTCCTTGAAGGTCAGGTCCACCTGCTCCCCGCCCCGGCGCACCACACGGGCGGCCGGGTCAATCTCCAGGTCGCCGCAGCGGATGAGGCGGTTCTCCTCCTCCCGATGGGTGCGGCGGAGTACCGCCTTCACCCGGGCCTGGAGCTCCATGATGCCGAAGGGCTTGACCACGTAGTCGTCCGCCCCGGCCTCCAGGCCGTTGACCCGGTCCATCTCGGCGGTGCGGGCGGTGAGGAGGATGACGGGCACGCCCTCCCGGTCCCGGTCTGCCCGGAGACGGCGGAGGATCTCCAGTCCGTCCATGCCGGGGAGCATGATGTCCAGGATGCACAGCACAGGGCAGTCCTGCCCCTGCTCCCCCTCGAACATGGCCTCGCCGGACTCATAGGCCCGGACCGTGTACCCCACGGACTGAAAATAGTAGCGGAGCATCTCGCGGATACTCTCGTCGTCCTCAACCACCAGAATCACCTGGGACATGGAATCACCCCACACAAAATTTGCCGGTTTTTCAGCCGGCCAGCTCGCCGGTCACACAGTAGATGGCCCACTGGGCGATGTTGACCGCGTGGTCCGCGATCCGCTCCAGATACTTGGCGATGATAATCAGGTCGATGGCCTGGTCGGCCTCGCCCCGGTTGTTCACAATCAGCTCCACCAGCTCGTGCTTGACGGCCTGGAAGAGGCGGTCCACCTCGTCGTCCAGCGCCACCACCTCACGGGCGGAGGAGGTGTCACGGTTGGCGTAGGCAAAGATGGAGCGCTTGACCATGATGCCCGCCTTCTGGCTCATGGTGCGGATGTCCTTCATGGCCTGGCTGCTGCCGGGATTGCCCAGCAGGCCGGACAGCTCGGCGATGTTGGCGCACTGGTCGCCGATGCGCTGCAGGTCGGTGACCATTTTCAGGGCGGCGGAGATGGTGCGCAGGTCCCGGGCCACAGGCTGCTGCTGGAGGAGCAGACGCAGGCAGCGGTTCTCAATGTCCCGCTCCATCTGGTCCATATGCTTGGTCATCTCCACGGCGCCCTTGGCGGCGTCGTGGTCGGCAGAGGTAAGAGACTGGGTCACCGCGTCAATGACGTCCTCCGCCGCGGCGGCCATGTCGATCATCTCGGCGTTGAGCTCCTGGAGCTCCGCGTCAAAGGTCTTTCTCATTTTATCCGAACCTCCCGGTGATGTAGTCCTCGGTCCGCTTGTCTCTGGGCATGGAGAAGAGCTGGGTGGTGTCGCCGAACTCGATGAGCTCGCCCATCAGGAAGAAGGCGCACTTGTCCGAGACACGGGTGGCCTGCTGCATGTTGTGGGTGACGATGACGATGGTGTAGTCCTTCTTCAGGTCCCCGATCAGGTCCTCAATCTTGGAGGTGGAGATGGGGTCCAGAGCGGAGGTGGCCTCGTCCATCAGCAGGATGTCGGGCTCCACGGCCAGGGCGCGGGCGATGCAGATACGCTGCTGCTGGCCGCCGGACAGGGACAGAGCAGACTTCTTCAACCGGTCCTTCACCTCGTCCCAGATGGCCGCGCCGCGGAGGGACTTCTCCACAATGTCGTCCAGCTTGCTCTTGCTGCGGATGCCGTGGGTGCGGGGGCCGTAGGCGATGTTGTCATAGATGCTCATGGGGAAGGGATTGGGCTTCTGGAACACCATGCCGATCTGCTTGCGCAGCCAGGTCACATCCACGCCGGGGTCGTAGATCTCCTGGTCCCGGTACTTGACGCTGCCGGTGATCTTAATGTTGGGCACCAGGTCGTTCATCCGGTCCAGGGTCTTGAGGAAGGTGGACTTGCCGCAGCCGGAGGGGCCGATGAGTGCGGTTACCTGACGCTCGGGAATGTCCATATTCACACCCTTGAGGGCGTGGTTTTCTCCGTACCACAGGTTCAGGTCCCGGGCGGAGAGGATAGTCGTTTCATCCATAAGGCTCGCTCCTTACTTTTTTCTCAGCTTGCTGCCCACCAGCTTGGCCGCCAGGTTGATGATCAGGGTCAGGATCATCAGGATGGCCGCGATGGCGAAAGCCACGTCGATCTCGCCCCGCTCCATGGCGTACATGTAGAGGGACACGGTGAGGGTTGCGCCGCTGCTGCCCATGGCCTCAAAGAAGCCGCTGATGGTCAGGCCCATGCCGGCGGTGAAGAGCAGGGCCGCCGACTCGCCCACCACACGGCCGATGGCCAGGATGCAGCCGGTGACGATGCCGTCCACCGAAGAGGGCAGGACGATGGTGCGGATCATGTGCCACTTGCCGGCGCCCAGGCCCAGGGCGCCCTCACGGTAGGACTGGGGCACGGTCTTCAGGCTCTCCTGGGTGGTGCGGATGATGGTGGGCAGCGTCATGACCACCAGGGTCAGGCCGCCTGCCAGCAGAGAGGTGCCCAGGGAGCAGAACTGCACGAAGAAGAGCATGCCCACCAGGCCGTAGATGATGGAGGGGATGCCGGTGAGGGTCTCGGTGGCGAACTCAATGGCGGAGACCAGCTTCCGGTTGCGGGCGTACTCGGTCAGGTACACGGCAGCGCCCACACCCAGGGGCAGGACGATGATCAGCGTGATGAGAATGATATAGAGCGTGTTGAGAATGTTGGGGAGGATACCGATGGTACCCTTGATGTGGCTGGGCTTGGTGGAGAGGAGCTGCCAGGTCACGTTGGGAAGGCCGCGGACAAAGATATATCCGATGATGACCACCAGCAGCGCGCAGGTGAGGAAGGCGCACAGGTACAGCAGGAACCGCAGGCTCTTGTCGTAGACCCGCCGCCGTCCGGAAAGGCGTTTCATTTCCATTTAGTATATCATCCCTTCAGGAAAATTCATAGCGGGAAGCGCGGGCTTCAGTCCTTGTTCTTTTTCTTCAGCAGGCCGTTGAGCACCACGTTGATGAGCATGATGAACACAAAGAGCACCAGGGCGATGGAGAACAGGGCCTGACGCTGGAGGGAGCCTACGGCGGCGTAGGACATCTCGCTGGCCACGGCGGTGGTGAGGAAGCGGACGGACTTGAAGAGACCGGGCATGTTGGCCACGTTGCCGGCCACCATCATGATGGCCATGGCCTCGCCGATGGCGCGGCCGATGCCCAGCACCACCGAGGCGGCGATGCCGCTGGAGGCCGCGGGCACGCTGACCCTGAACACGGTCTCGATGTGGGTGGCGCCCAGGGCCAGGGAGGCCTCCTCATACTCCCGGGGCACCGCGTTGAGGGCGGTCTCGGAGACGCTGATGATGGAGGGGAGAATCATGACGGCCAGCACGATGATGGCGGCGAACAGACTGGCGCCGTCAGGCAGGTTGAAGACCTCGCGCACAGTAGGGACCAGCACAATCATACCGATAAGGCCGTACACCACGGAGGGAATACCGGCCAGAAGGTCCACGGCGGGGCGGACCACAGCGGCCATCTTCTTGGGGGCCACCTTGGAGATGAAGATGGCGGTCATCAGGCCCACAGGCACGCCCAGCACCACAGCACCGGCGGTGCCGTAGATGGAGGTGAGGATAAAGGGCAGGATGCCAAACTGGGGGTCTTTGGCGGTGGAGGCCCAGGTCTGGCCGAAGAGGAAGTCCACCAGGCCGATCTCCATGATGGCGGGCAGGCCGGAGACGATGAGGTAAATACTGATAAAGAGAACAAAGACGATGGCGACAATGCCGCAGAAGAAAAAGACGCCGTTCATCACCAGCTCCATGGCCCGCAGGGGGCTGCGCTGGCTGGTCTGGGGTCCCCGGCCCTTCTTCTCTCTGGCTTTCTCAGCTTTCCGGGACCGGGACTCCTGGGCGTTGGAGATATGCAGCGTTTCATCCATAGTTGGAAAAGTCTCCTTTCGGGCGGACATTCAGTCAGCCTGAGACACCTCCGCAGGCTGTGCGGAGGTGTCTCAGGCCAACAGGTCGGGGTTTTTATCAGGCCAGGGGCACCGCGCCGGCGCCGGTAATCAGGTCGGCGGCGTCAGCGGAGAGGGCGAAGTCCACGAACGCCTGGGCGGCATCGGACAGCTCACTGCTGCTGTTGAACACGAAGTTGAAGTTGCGCTGCACCTTGTAGGTACCGTCCAGAACGGTCTCCTCGGAAGGAGCCACGTTCTCAACAGAGACAGCCTTCACACCGTCGTTGCCCTCAACAGCGGACAGGGAGGCGTAGCCGAAGGCGTTGGGGTTGCCGGCAACAGCCTGGATGACAGCGCCGGTGGAGGTCAGCTCCTGGGAGTAGACGCAGACATCCTCGGTGCCGGTGATGGACTCGAAGCCGTCGCGGGTGCCGGAGCCAGCCTCACGGCCGATGAGGACCACGGGGGCATCGCTGCCGCCCACCTCGCTCCAGTTGGTAATGGTGCCGTTGGCCAGGCCGGCAATCTGCTCCAGGCTCAGGTCGGCCACGGGGTTCTCGCTGTTGACAATGATGGCGATGCCGTCCAGGGCGAACACGGTGGCGGTCAGGCCCTGAGAGCTCTCCTCGTCCTTCAGGTCACGGCTGGCCAGACCCACATCGCAGGTGCCCTCCAGAGCGGCGTTGATGCCGGTGCTGGAACCGGTGGGGTCATAGTTGACCTTCACGTCGGGGTACATCTCCATAAAAGCCTCGGCCATAGCCAGGATGGGCTTCTCCACGGAGGTGGAGCCGTTCAGGTTCACAGTGCCGGACAACTCGGTGTTCTCGCTGGGCTGGGTGCTGACCTCAGTGCTGGCGGAGGGGGAGGTGCTGGGCTGGTCGCTGGGGGTGGTATCGCCGGTGCTGCTGCAGCCGGCCATCAGGCCCACACACATGGCCAGGGCAAGAAAGAGTGCAGAAATCTTTTTCATCTTGTTCAGTCTCCAATCGTCTTGTTCATTTCTTCATTTCGTGTTGTTCCTTCGAACATGGATTAGTATACTTGGCGTTTGTAAAGTTGTCCCACAGCAGTTTGTAAAGGGTCTGTAAAGTCGCCTTCTTCCTTTACATTACCCATTTTACATTGCAAATATAGGCCTCTTTTGTGTATATAAACCAATCATGTCCAAATAATTGACAAATTAACAACAAAGTTATTGCTTTTTCTCCCATCCTATGGTATAAAGGGATGCCGCCAAAACAGTAAGTGTTTTGGTATGAAATCCATCCCTAATATTAATAGAAGGAGAGAACACGGAATGATGAAGAAACTCAGCGCTCTGTTCCTGGCGCTCGCTCTTGTCTTCAGCCTGACCGCCTGCACCGGCGGCACGCCTGACGGCAGCGCCCAGCCCAGTGGCTCCGCTCCCGCAGCCGAGGGCAAGTTCACCCCCGGCACCTATGAGGGTGAGGCCCAGGGCTACGGCGGCGTTATCAAGGTTGCCGTCACCCTGTCCGCTGACAAGATTGATAAGGTAGAGGTCCTGAAGTCCAGCGAGACCGAGGCCATCGGCGAGGTGGCTCTGGAGAGCCTGCCCCAGGCCGTGGTGGACGCCCAGTCCAGTCAGATCGACTCCGTCTCCGGCGCCACCTTCACCAGCACCGGCTTTATCGAGGCTGTGAACGCCGCTCTGACTGCCGCCGGTGTGGATCCCACCGCCCTGACTCCTGTCTCCGGCGGCGCCGACGTCACCGTTGAGGAGCAGACCCTGGAGGCTGACGTGGTGGTCGTGGGCGCCGGCGGCGCCGGTATGACCGCCGCCATCACCGCCGCTCAGGCCGGCAAGACCGTGGTCCTGCTGGAGAAGACCGGCATGGTGGGCGGCAACTCCGTCCGCGCCACCGGCGGCATGAACGCCGCCAAGACCGAGTGGCAGGACACCAACGAGTTCACCGAGGACGCCGGCGTGGAGAAGACCCTGTCCACCGCCGCCGAGACCTATCCTGAGCTCTCTGACCTGGTGGCCACCGTTCAGGCGCAGTACGACGCCTACAAGGCCAACCCCACCGGCTACTTTGACAGCGTGGAGCTGTTCATCCTGGACACCCTGGTGGGCGGCAAGAACCTGAACAACTACGACCTGGTGGAGACCCTGGCCTCCAACTCCGCTTCCGCCATTGAGTGGCTGTCCACCATCGGCGCTGACCTGCACAACGTGGGCTCCTTCGGCGGCGCCAGCGTCAAGCGCATCCACCGCCCCGTGGACGCCGAGGGCAAGACCATCTCCGTCGGCTCCTACCTCATCCCCATCCTCCAGAAGGCCTGCGAGGACAACGGCGTGCAGATCATCTTCAACGCCCCCGCCACTGAGATCCTGATGGCCGACGGTGCCGCTGTGGGCGTCAAGGCTGAGGGCTACACCGTCAACGCCAAGAGCGTGGTGCTGGCCACCGGCGGCTTCGGCGCCAACCTGGAGATGGTGGCCGAGCTCAAGCCCGAGCTGGACGGTTTCGTCACCACCAACGCCCCCGGTATCACCGGCGACGGCATCAAGATGGCCGAGGCCGTGGGTGCCGCCACCGTTGACATGGACCAGATCCAGATTCACCCCACTGTTGAGCAGAAGACCTCCGCCCTCATCACCGAGGGTCTCCGCGGCGACGGCGCCATCCTGGTCAACGCCGAGGGCCTGCGTTTCTGCGACGAGGTCGGCACCCGTGACGCCGTGTCCGCCGCTGAGCTGGCCCAGACCGGCGGCTATGCCTGGCTGGTTGTGGACCAGAAGATGGTGGACGCCTCCAGCGTCATCGCCGGTTACATCAAGGCTGGCTACACCGTCCAGGGCGACAGCTACGAGGCCCTGGCTGAGGCCATGGGCGTCCCCGCTGACGCTTTCGCCACCACCATGGATACCTGGAATGCCGCTGTGGCCGCTGGCACCGACGCCGAGTTCGGCCGCACCAGCTTCGCCAATCCTCTGGACACCGCTCCCTACTACGCCATCAAGATCGCTCCCGGCGTGCACCACACCATGGGCGGCGTGCAGATCGACACCAGCGCCCAGGTGCTGGACACTGAGGGCAATGTGATCCCCGGCCTCTTCGCCGCCGGCGAGGTCACCGGCGGTATCCACGGCGCCAATCGTCTGGGCGGCAACGCTGTGGCTGACTTCATCGTCTTCGGCCGCATCTCCGGTCAGTCTGCCGCTGACTACGCCAAGTAATTAATCCCCGGAATATAACAAAAACACCCCCCGGAACCGATGGTTCCGGGGGGTGTTTTCTGGTTTCCCGCTTCCGCGGGGGCAGAACGTCATCTGGTCTCCTGTCCCAGCCTGCCGCTCATGACAAGCAGGATTCCGGCAGCGGCAATCATCAGCGCGATGAGTTCCATGGCCAGTCCTCCTTTCCTTCGCTCGCTTCGTTCTGCCTGTATGGTACTGCGATTGTTTCAAGAAAGTGTTAAGATAAGACCTGATTATTTTAAAGTTTCTCTGGATTACAGCCCCAGCCAGGCCCGCAGCTCCGCCATGTCCCGGGCCACATAGTCGCAGGGGTAGTCCGCAAAGTCCCCGGCAGGGGTGGTGCCGGTGGTCACGGCGGCAAAGTGGGTTCCGGCCCGCTGGGCAGTCCCGGCGTCCAGCACCGTGTCGCCGCAGTAGAGCACCTCATCCCCAGTCACGCCCAGGGTCTCCATGGCCCGGAGCAGACCGGCGGGGTCGGGCTTGGGGGCGTGGACCTGGTCGCCCGAGATGGTGAGGGCAAACATATCCCGGATATTCAGCGCCTCCAGCACCGCCTGGAGGGCGGAGTCCCGCTTGGAGGTGATGATCCCCATGGGCACCCCCTCCTTTTTCAGCGCCTCCAGCAGCTCCCGGGCGCCGGGCAGCAGCTTGGTGGTCTTGGGCTGCATGGGGCGGCAGACCTCCTGGAACAGCCGGACAAACTCCTCCTGCCGCTCCGGGTCCTTGTCGCCGGTGAGCATGGTATACTCATCCTTGAGCAGGTAGCCCACGGTGCTCCGGATGGCTTCTTCGGTGGGCTCGGGGTATCCCATCTTCGCAAAGGCGTGGCGGAAGCCGGCCACAATGGACTCGGTGGCGTCTCCCAGGGTGTAGTCAAAATCAAAGAGCACTGCCTTGAATTTCACGTGTCATACCGTCCTTACATTGTTTTTTCGTACTGCCTGCGGCCGGTGGTGCTGGGAATGCCCAGCTCGTCCCGGTACTTTGCCACTGTGCGCCGGGAGATAACACAGCCCTGCTCTCCCATCAGCTGGCTCAGCTTCTGGTCGGAGAGGGGATGGGCCTTGTCCTCCTCCTCGACGAGCTTGCGGAGCAGAATTTTGGCCGCCTCGGGGGAGGCTCCCTCCTCCCCGTCTCCGCTGCCGCCCAAGCTGCGGGAGAAAAAGTAGCTCAGGGGGTACACACCCATGGAGCACTGGAGATACTTGTCCCGGATGGCCCGGCTTACGGTGGACTCATGGACCTCCAGCCGCTGGGCCACGTCGGCCAGGGACATGGGGGAGAGGTGTCCCGGTCCCTTACGGAAAAAGGGCTCCTGAAGCTCCAGAATGCACTGGGCACAGGAGAGCAGGGTGCTCCTCCGCTGCTCGATGCTCCGCACCACCCATTTGGCCTGCCTGACCTTGCTGGTGAGGTAGTCTTTGACCTCCTGGTCCTCGGTATCCTTCATCAGCTGCTGGTAATAGCCGCTCATGTGGAGGCTGGGGAAAAAATAGTCGTTGGCCAGCACCTCGAAGTGGTCCGGGAAGCTGACCACAATGATGTCCGGGTTTATGTAAGTGAGATTCTCCCGGGCGGCAAAACCGGTGCCCGGCTTGGGGTTGAGGGTCTTGATGAGGGCGCAGGCCTCCCGCACCTCCTCGGCGGAGGCCCCCAGCTCCTTGGCGATGAGGCCGAACCGGCTGCGGGCCAGGGCGTCCAGGTGGCTCTCCACAATGCGCAGGGCCAGGGCGTTGTCCCCGCCTCGCCGCAGCAGCTGGAGCCGCAGACACTCGGACAGGTTTCGGGCCGCAACACCGGCGGGTTCCAGGCCCTGCACGGCCTCCAGCGCCCGCTCCATGACGCTCTGTCCGCACCCAAAGGCCGCAGCCAGAGCGGGCACATCGTCATCCAGCCAGCCGTTCTGGTTCAAGCTCTCCACCACGAACACCGCCGCCGCCATCACATCCCGCTCCAGGGTCAGCATGTCCAGCTGGGAGAGAACATACCGGTACAGGTCCTCCTCCCCGTTTTCCACGCCGCCGTAGTTGGCCATGGGGTCGGCGTCCTCCTCGGCATCCTGCCGGTGGTACCAGCTGTTCTGAATGTCAGTGGACTCCAGCCACTCCAGCTTCCGCCGCATCAGGTCGAACTCGTCCCGGCGGTCGTACTTCTCGTCCACCTCCAGCACCGGGTTGGCCTGGGTGGTCTCTTCGATAAACTCCAGCAGCTCCTGGGCCCCCATCTGTAAAATCTCCATAGACTGCATCATCTGTGGAGACAGGGTCTGGGTCTGCTTGAGGTTCATGCTCAGCTCCATGTGTTTCTCTCCGCTCACCGTGGTATTGTGGAAACTGTCCCGGAGACCGCTTCCATCCGTTCTCTTTTTTACATTATATCACATCATTCTCCTCCCTTCAATTTCAATTCTCCCCACCGCCCGTCCCCCGAGGACAGTGCTTGCTTTGGCTTCATACACTTTTCTTCCCTTTCCTTCTTGCTTTTTCCGCTCTCACGGCCTTGACAATCACCTTTTCCGGTGATATAGTGTCAGCATCCAAAGTGGCTGTGATGGGGACTGCGCCCTGTACCGCCCCACAGAGAGGAGACGCCATTGGCTGAAAGCGTCTCCGGCACGCGGGCAGAGCAATACCACCCCTGAGCCGCCCACCGAACCCCTTTCGGGCTAGGCTGGGCCGGGTCCTCCCGTTACAGAGGTCACGAGCGGCTAGATGTCACGTTTCGCCTGCTCGCAGCGCGCGGCTTCCCTCCGACTCGGGCTGGTGTCCGGGCCTTGTGGCCCTCCCCTCGCCCTCGCTTCGGTCCATCCGCACGGCTCGCGACGGCTTAACGCTTCTGGCAAGCAGGGTGGAACCGTGGGACCGTTTTCGTCTCACCCCTGGAACTGTTCAGGGGTGGGACTTTTTTGTCCTTACCCCCAATTACAAGGAGGAATTATCATGGCAGAGGAAAACAATCAGTATACCTTTGAGAACCCCGAATACCGCAAGACCTACTGGCACACCTGCTCTCACATCCTGGCCCAGGCCGTGAAGCGCCTGTACCCCGAGGTGAAGCTGGCCATCGGCCCCTCCATTGACGAGGGCTTCTACTACGACATGGACTCCCCCTTCCCCTTCACCCCCGAGATTCTGGAGCAGATCGAGGCGGAGATGCGGAAGATCTGCAAGGAGAAGCTGAAGCTGGAGCGGTTTGAGCTGCCCCGTGCCGAGGCCATCAAGTTCATGGAGGAGAAGGGTGAGCCCTTCAAGGTGGAGCTCATCAACGACCTGCCCGA
The DNA here is from genome assembly GCF_050943825.1 of Pseudoflavonifractor sp. Lineage (NCBI taxonomy): Bacteria > Bacillati > Bacillota > Clostridia > Eubacteriales > Oscillospiraceae > Pseudoflavonifractor > Pseudoflavonifractor sp. Next base: position 56,242 of record NZ_JBMNPX010000014.1, on the reverse strand, counting down.
GGATGCCCACATCTCCTTCTACAAGCAGGGCGAGTTCACCGACCTGTGCGCCGGTCCCCACCTGGACTCCACCGGCCGCGTGAAGGGCAACGCCATCAAGCTGACCGCCTGCAACGCCGCCTACTGGCGCGGCGACTCCAACCGCGAGACCCTGCAGCGCATCTACGGCATCGCCTTCCCCAAGAAGGAGGAGCTGGACGCCTACCTGCAGCGTATCGAGGAGGCCAAGAAGCGTGACCACCGCAAGCTGGGCAAGGAGCTGGGCCTGTTCACTCTGATGGACGAGGGTCCCGGCTTCCCCTTCTTCCTGCCCAACGGCATGGTGCTGCGCAACACCCTGATTGACTACTGGCGTCAGATCCACAAGAAGTATGGCTATGTGGAGATCTCCACCCCCATGATGCTCAACCGTCAGCTGTGGGAGCGCTCCGGCCACTGGGATCACTACAAGAACAACATGTACACCACCGTCATCGACGGTGAGGACTTTGCCATCAAGCCCATGAACTGCCCCGGCGGCATGCTGGTGTACAAGACCGAGCCCCACTCCTACCGTGACCTGCCCCTGCGTGTGGGCGAGCTGGGCCTGGTCCACCGTCACGAGCTGTCCGGCGCCCTCCACGGCCTGTTCCGTGTCCGCTGCTTCACCCAGGACGACGCCCACGTCTTTATGACCCGTGAGCAGATGAAGGACGTCATCCAGGAGACCGTTCGCCTGTTTGACGAGGTCTACTCCACCTTCGGCCTGAACTACACCATCGAGCTGTCCACCATGCCCGAGGACCACATCGGCACCGTGGAGGAGTGGGAGCGCAACCAGGACATCCTGAAGAACGCCATCACTGACATGGGCAAGGAGTTCGTCATCAACGAGGGCGACGGCGCCTTCTACGGTCCCAAGCTGGACTTCCACCTGGCCGACTCCCTGGGCCGTACCTGGCAGTGCGGCACCATCCAGCTGGACAGCCAGCTGCCCGAGCGCTTTGAGCTGGAGTACACCGGCGCCGACGGCGAGAAGCACCGCCCCGTCATGATCCACCGCGTGGTGCTGGGCTCCATCGAGCGCTTCATCGGCGTCATCACCGAGCACTTCGCCGGCGCCTTCCCCGCCTGGCTGGCCCCCGTTCAGGTGTCCATCCTGCCCATCACCGACCGTACCGCCCAGTATGCCGACGAGGTCAAGGCCCTGCTGGAGAAGGCCGGCTTCCGCGTTGAGGTGGACCACCGCAACGAGAAGATCGGCAAGAAGATCCGCGAGGCCCAGCTGAAGAAGGTTCCCTATATGCTGGTCCTGGGCGACAAGGAGGCCGAGGCCGCCACTGTGGCCGTCCGCAACCGTGCTGGCGGCGACCAGGGCGCCATGTCTCTGGACGAGTTCATCAACATCCTCCGTGAGGAAGTGGAGCAGAAGATCATCCGCTGATATTCTGGCAAGTATAAAAAAGGGTGCCGCAGAGGATTCTGCGGCACCCTTTTTTCTCTGTTCTTGACATACCTCGGTTATCTAGGTATACTATACCTAGATAACCGAGGTATTCTTTTATAATCCAGAAAGGAGGCTCCTCCATGAAGCCCGACAAAAGCCTGCTCTCCGGCAGCACCACCCTGCTCATTCTCTCCCTGCTCTCCGGCGGCGATATGTACGGCTACGAGATGATTTCCCAGCTGGAGGCCCGCAGCGACCACACCTTTACTCTCAAGGAGGGTACCCTCTACCCCATTCTCCATGGCCTGGAGAACGAGAAGGCGGTCACCTCTTACGAGAAGGAGGCTCCCTCCGGCCGGAAACGGAAGTACTACCACATCACCAAGAGGGGCCTGCGTCTGCTGGACGAGAAGAAGGCGGAGTGGCAGGTATTTTCCGAGAAGGTCAACGCCATCGTCACCGGCACCGCCGGTGCCATGGCCTGAGCGCCCTCCTTTCCTCGTGAAAGGAGGGATACCATGCCGGAATTGCGTACCTTTGAGGATTACTGCAGCGCGGTCTGCCGGGAGATCCGCTTCTCCCCGGACCACGATGCCATCGCCGCCGAGCTGACCGCTCATCTCCAGGAGCACGCGGAAGCGCTGCTGGAGGCCCACCCCGATATGTGCCTGCGGGACGCGGAGCAGCAGGCCATTGCCGCCATGGGCGACCCTGCTGCTCTGGGCCATGCACTGGACGCGGTACATAATCCCCGGCTGGGCTGGTTTCAAATTTGGTTCCGCCGGGTGGTCTGGCTCATTGCGGCGCTGGTTCTGCTCGTCGCCCTCTCCCGCGTTTATGCGCTGCCCTCCCTGTTTCCTGATGCTTCTTCTCACTCTCTGCGCCAGCGGTACCAGGCTTGGGATGTCACGACAGACTACCTCCCCAACCTCACCTTCTCCGCCGGGGATTACCGCATCACGGTGGAGCAGGCCATTGTGCTGGAGGCAGAGCCCACCCCTGTATTTGTTATCTTGCTCCGTATCCCCCACGACCCCTGGGCACAGGACGTGGAACTTGCAAACTGGCTCTCCGCCCGGGACGATCTGGGAGGAACTTATCTCTCCTGGGAGGAATATCTCCTTCAGTCCGCCGCTTCCCCCTCTGCTGTGCTTCCCTGCTGCGTCTCAGATTCCGTAGACCACACACCTTTTGTCAGCTGGTATCAGGTGATGGTGCAGCACCTGAACCCTGCCGCCCGAGAGCTGACCTTCACCTTTGACCGCTTTGGGGAGGAGTTCTCCTTTACGCTTCCCCTGAGAGGAGGGGCTTGAGATGAAAGAATCCACCTGCTCCGCCGCAGTACGCCGCCGGCGTATTATCACCGATGCCCTTCTGCTCCTCTTCTCCCTGGCTCTGCTGATTGTGGCTCTGGATTTCCCAATCCCCACAGCCCGTGCTGCCCTCCGCGCCGCCCAGCGGGAGCTGTTGTTCGGCCCCGGCGAAATTGTAGCCGAGTTCACCCGCGAGGAGCTTCCTGAAGGCTCTCCCGATTTTGACCGGGCCTATGTCCTCCGGTGGGAGGGCCGGTACGCACTCTTTACCTTTTCCCACTATGACGGCTTCTGGTATGAATGGGGTACCCCTATTGTCCTGGAGCCCTGCCCCGACCTTCCCCTGACCGCCGCAGCAAGGTCATATCCCCAATACGTTCTCATTTACAGTCAGACCGATTCCATCACCGGTGTAGAGGCCGTCTATCCCTGCCGTGATCCTGAGCTTATGGACCTTCAGCCCCTGACCACGGAGCCCGCTCTGGCGCTGGGCGAGCAGCTCTTTTTCCTGCCTCTGGCTCAGGCACCTTTTGGCACCCCCGAACTGGAGGACATCCAACTCCGGGGATATGACGCTACCGGCACTCTGGTCTACGAGAGCCCCGTCCCCAGCGCCTGGGCGGAGCGGTACGGCCTGACCCTGTCTGATTCCGAAGGGAGGTAATCCCATGGCCTGGGACCCTATTCGTCAATACTGCGACCGGGTGTGCCGCTGCATCCGCTTCCGCCCAGCCCGAGAACAGATTTATGAGGAGCTGCTGGGCCACATGGAGGACCACGCCCAGGCCCTTCAGGACAAGGGTATAGACCCCCGGCAGGCCCGTCAGGAGGCGGCTGCTGCCATGGGCGACGCCGACCAGCTGGGCGCCGACCTGGACAGGCTCCACACCCCCTGGTACCCTCGTCTCACCCGGGTCTTCTGCATTCTGGCGCTCCTGATTTTATGCGCCGGATTCTTTGCCGCCCGGGACGGCGTCATGGCCGGTAATACCTGGGCCCCCTTTGCCAATCCCCAGACTCTGGTTTTGGGCGATGAGAGCGGAATTTACCCGCCTCGTACGGTCCTGTCCTCCGGAACCGCCGTGGGCGGCGGACAAATTGGCTCCTATTTCTTCTCCGACACCGGCGCCGCCCAGCTCTACCGGTATGATACCGATGCCAATGGCGCTCCCCTTTCAGAGCCGGAATACCGCCTGGACCTGGTGGTCTCCGCCCTGTGTCCCGCCTTCTGGCTCTCCCCGCTGGACGCCGAGTATCTTCCTGTCTCGCTCAGTGGAGATAATGGTCCTCTCTCTGACCCTCCGCGCCTCTCTGCCTGCCCGGAGCGTGGGCTGTTCCGCCAATTTTATAGCATCTCCGTGTACTTCTCCCAGCCCGTCTCCCTGCCCCAGACCTTCACCATTGAGTTTGGAGATAACCACCAGCTGGTCTACCAGTTTACCGCTCAGGAGGTGACCGAGCCGTGAAGCTGCCCACACCTTCCCGGAGGGTCCGTCTGGTCCTCAGCATCCTGTTTCTGCTGTTTTCTCTGGTGTTCTACTGGTGGGCGGTTGGTTCTCCCATGCCCACGCCCGGCTTGGCTCATCGGGCCGCTCTGCTGTCCCACGGTCTCACCCCCGGCCCGGTGGAGGCCCAGGGTGAAATTCATTTCCAGGAGATCACCCGTTCTCCGGACAGCAGCGAGGGGAGCCGCTGGCTGGTCAGCCGTCAGGAAGACGGCTGGGCAGTGACAGTCCATCCCAGAGCCGGCCTCTTCTGGTCCCAGTCCTATTCCAAAGTCCATCTCCTCACACCGTCTGAGGATACTCCTCTAATGACTGCCCATCTCCAGTACGCCACCGACTACCTGTGGGAGGAAGGCATTTCCGAAAATCCCTTCGACGACGGTGACTGGTATTGGGAGTGGGTCACACTGGCCGTGTGCACGCTGCCCGACGTGGCCCGCATTGAGCTCTACCAGGGCTGGTACAATTCCATTGACGCGAACGGTCTCTCTCCCCGGGACTGGCTGCTGGAGCATGGCAGCGTTTCCGACTGCACCCGTCTCTCGCCGGACAGTCCCTTCTGGCTGTGCCAGCAGGTCTGGAATCCCGGTGATGGCGCCACTGCCACTCTGGCCCGTGCCTATGATGCCCAGGGCAATCTCCTTTGCGAGTGGTGCTCTTACGACGGATAATTTATCCAGTTTATGGTATCTTCTCCCCAGGAGGTGATACCGTGAAGCGTCTCTTTGCCCTTGTGCTCTCTCTTGTCATGCTCTGCCCTGCCTGTCGGGCTGCTTCCGCCCCCATTACCCGCGGGGAATTTACCGTCACCCTTTGGAAGGCTTTTGGCGGCGTGCCCTACGAGGACACCGGCGTTTTTTACGATGTCTCCCATAACCGCTCCGATACCGCCGCCATCTGCTGGGCGGCTGATATGGGCTTTTTGCTCGGCACAGGTTGGGGGCGCTTTGACCCCGACCGTCCTATCACCCGGGAGGAGGCGGCCGTAGTACTCCGCCGTGTGGGTAACTTTTTGGGTTTTGAGACCCGCACCTTCGGCAATTTGGCAGAGTGCAACGACTTCGACGGCATCTCCCCCTGGGCGGATGACGCTATCTACTGGGCCACGGACACCGGTCTCATCCTCTGGGCGGAGGGCGGCCTGATGGCTCCCCAGGGCACACTGACCACCGAAGAGGTGTCCGGTATTTTCACCCGATTTTTTCTCTGATACAGCGACGCCCCGGCCGTGAAGCTCCACGGCCGGGGTCTTTTTACTGCTCCGACTCTCCCTGGTCTCCTTTTTCCAGCAATACCTCCAGGGCGTTTTTCAAAAAGGCGGGGTAGGGCACTCCCATCAGGCCCAGGTTCTCCAGAATAGACAGTCCCTCATTCCCAATAAAGAAAATCAGCACTGCCATCCGGGCGTACTGGCCGCTGCCCGTGAGAGCGTCCAGCCGGACGGCCAGCAGCACCAGCACCAGTTCGGCGCATTTCTTACACAGTCCCCGGAATCCTGCGCCGCTGTCCAGCCGCCCGCCCTCGCTCTTGGCGGAGCGCTTAAACACTGCCGCCACCACCACACCGGAGACGCAGTCCACCGCCATAAGCACCAACAGGGTCTGGAGGGCAATGTCCCAGCCTCCCAGCCAGCCGGTGAGAATGCTTCCCGCCGCAGCCACTGCCGCCAGAATCCCAATCTTCATCTCTGCCCAGTTCACTCTGCCACCTCAGTCCAGCCCCGCACATCCGGTGCCCAGACATTGTTGTCCTCGGTGCACTCGTAGATTTTTCCCTGGTACTTCACCCGGTCGCCAATGTGGTAGGCGTCCTCAGAGCCCAGAGGCTGCCGCCACTCTGGAATTTCCTCCGGGTTTTCCTCCGTCACGCCCAGGGGCGTGTACAGTGCCGGAGTCTGGTCCATGGGCCAGTCGGCCTGTGCCGTGTGGTCTTGAATCACCCGGTACAGGTTGCCTGCCTCGTCGGAGATCCGCTCTCCCGTCTTGTAGGCTGTCCCCGGCGTCCACTGGGGAAACAGCACGCCCACCTTGGCGGCTTCGTCATCCTCCAGCACCGCGGCGGCCTGCTGTGCCATGGCGATGACCGCCTCCTGTACCAGGTCGCTCCGCTCCTTCTCGTAGCGCACCACGCCCCGGCGCACTTCAATCCGTCTCATGTTTTTGCTCTCCTCCCGCTCAGGTCACCAGTTTCTCTACCTCGCCCCAGGTCAGATTCAGCTGCTCCAGCTCTCCCCATGTGGCGAACCGGTCCTCCAGCATCCCCCAGGTCACATACCAGTACACATACTCCACCGCCAGATGGCAGGGCAGGATGTCCTCAATGATGGCCCGCAGCTCCTCAAAACCGTCGGGGATGCCGGGCACATCGGGAAAGCGCACCTCCACCGTGCCCGGTGTCTCCGTCTCGCTGGCCACAGCGTTGATGCCGCACCCGGCCAGGTTGTCGTTGATGGCTGCCAGGGTAAAGCTGTCTCCGCCGATGCGGAGAAGAGCGGCCAGGGCTGCCCGCCGTCCCTCCGCCGTCTCGGTCACCGGCCTGCGGCTCAAGAGGCACTCAATGGCCTCCAGCCCTGCATCCTCCGCGGTGGTGAGCAGCATCTCCCGCTGAAGGGTGTCCAGCGTCCCCGCCACGCCGTCCAGTGCCTGCCCCTGGGCCTCCAGTTCACCGCCGTTGATGGTGCCCTCCAGCTGGTAGACCCCCAGGGGCCGCAGCAATTCCTTTAAATACTCCCCGCAGCTCATGTACTCATCTCCGTCACGCTCAGGCTGCCCAGTTTAGGCAGCTCATCCTGTTCCACTGCCACATCCGCCGCCGGTGCGGTCAGGTCGTAGTTCTCCACACCTTCCACACCGAAGATTACAGCCCCCAGCTTGGCCCGCAGCACGTTCTGCCCCAGCAGTCCACCGTTGAACCAGCTTCGCAGAGCCTGCTCCACCGCTGTCCGCACACCGGCGGCGTCACTGCCTTCTTTTGCAGCCACCGTCACCGACACATCCACCGTCTTCTCTTTGGGTGCGAGTACCTGCACATCCACAGCGATTTCCCGCCGCTCCTGGAAGTAGGCGGTCAGCTGCTCCAGCAGCTCCTCGTCCGAGCTGCCCGCCGCTGTGGACACCACCACATCCACGGTGCCCGTCCCCCGCCTTCTGGGCAGCACCACTGCCGCGGCCACCTCCGGGAAGGACAGGGCCCCCTGCTCATAGAAGGCGGCGTTGGCACCGTTGGGCAGACGCCGGTAGGTCTCCAGCACCCGTGCCCGCAGGGTCTCGTCGTCCTCCTGGTCGGTGCCGCCGGTGAAGCCCTCCGGGTTAGAGCACCTGCTCACCCCCACCGGGGCCACCGCCATGGTCAGGATGGTCTCCGCCGCCGCGTTGCCGGCCGCGCCGGGCTCCACCGCCCTGGCCGGGGCATCAACATAAAGTCTCCCTGCCTGGAGTACCGCTGCCTCAGTGGTCTCAAAGCGCACCAGCCCCGCCGTCATGCATACCGTGCCCGCCGGGATGGTCAGGTCGGTGCTGCCCACCTGGTCCACGTGGAAGCGGATGACACCCACCGCCTGGGCTGCCTCCTTCCGCTCCAGGCCCCGCAGGAAGGCGTGCTGGTCCAGGTACTCCCCTGCCGCCGTCTGGGGAAAGCACTGCCGCGCCGTCCAGTCCGCCTGTACATACAGGGCGTAGACCTGGGCAGCCACTGCATAGAGGCGTACCGCCAGGTCCCCGTCCTGTCCCGCCGTCTGGCCTGTGGCCCCGGCGAAGGCCGCCGCCAGCTCGCCGTATATCTCGTCAACTGTTTTCATTTCGCCGTCACTCCTCCAGGGCCACGCCTGCCGTCAAGGTTCCTCCCTCATAGGTCAGCTCCACCTTCAGCAGGCCAATTCCGTTCTCCTCCGTCAGCTCCACGCCGGTGACCTCCAGGCCATCCTCCCCTTCCAGGGCCTCCTGGACGTACTGCTTCGCCATAGCCAGCCGGTTCCCCGGTTTCTCCCGGGTCAGGAGATAAAGCCTGCTGCCCAGGTCGGGCAGGAAGGGGAAGCTGCCCCGCCGCAGGGTGAGCTTCCACAGTACCCGCTGCAAAATGGCGTCATTTCCCTCCGCCCGGGCCAGACCGCCCTTTCCGTCGGGCACATAGTCTCCGTCCCGTATCATCAGTTCCGTCATGCTTCCCCGCCTTTGTTCAGCATATCCTCCAGGGGAACGCCGTTGATGAGTACCTGCCCCATCAGGCTCACCGTACCGTCGTTCCCCAGCTTTACCGCCGCATCCCCCTGCCCGGCGTGAATGAGCACCTCGCCGGGAGCCAGGTCGCCGCCGCAGCGCACGCCCACCACGCAGGAATTTTCCCCCTCCTGTTTGAGCACCAGCACCTCTTCCCCCACAGCGGGCCGCCAGACATACCCCCCGGGGGCAAAGACGACCAACGCCCGCCGCTCCGCGTCCAGGTAAGCGCCCGCCGGGTCGCCGCTCAGGGTGGTCTGTCCCACCATGGCCTCTCCGTACCCTCTGCCTCTCTTCCGCTCAGAAAGCCACACGGGCCTCCCCCTCTCTCAAACCGTAATCTCCCGCTCGCCCAGCTCCAGCACGGTGTGAAGTCCCTTTCCGTCTCCGCTGTACCCAGTTGACAGCACCCGCCACTCGCCGTACAGGCCGTACCGCTCCAGATTCAGCTCCACCAGATCCCCGGGCCAGACCTCCACCCGGCCCGCCAGGGTCAGCACCAGCCGCAGCCGCTCTGCGGCGGACTGCTCCAGCTGGAACCGACCGCTGTACCGCATGGCCTGGTAGCTACTCTTGCCCGGCATGGTGAGTACCCGCCGGCACATACCGCCCCTGTCCAGGACGGACTGGTTGACCACCCGCTGTACGCTCTGGGTGGTTCGGTCCCGTACCAGCACCTCGGAGAGCACGCCGTAGCGCTTCTCCGTCCACCTGATTTCCTCCACGGCGGCGCCGTTGTCCAGCACCAGCCGTTTTCCGTCCTCCCATGGGGTGAGGTGGAGGATGCCATGCCGGTCGAAGCGGGGCTCCACGCCGCCGTAATAGCGCGCGAAGTTGTAGAGCACCTGCCATTCGCTGCTGCCACTCTCCACTGAGAAGCCGGGCACCGCCGGCAGACTGGCTCCCTCCGCTGTCTGAATGCCATAGGGAGTCACATGGTCCCGCAGGATGTCCCCCAGCGTGGCGGTCTGGTAGTCGGCGGGCTCGGCCTCGTTGTCCAGCAGCCGTCCGGCCATGCCCCGTCCGGAGATGAGCAGAGTGCTTCCGCCGCTGCCGCAGCTCCACTCGTACTCATCCACCACTCCACGGAACACGGTCTCGCCGTCCTCCTCAGCCACAAACTCCACCGCGTCAGACAGAGCCCCGTCCAGTCCGTTTCCCCAGGGACAGCGTACCTCAAAGCTGTCACATGGGGTTCCGGTGCCGTAATTCAGCGTCCACTCCAGCAGAACGGGCAGGGCGTATTCCTTCCCGTCGTATCCAATCAGCTTTCCCGTCACTTCACCCGCACCTGCTCTCCGGGGTAGATGAGGTTGGGGTTTTTAATCTGGGGATTGAGCTTCACCAGATTCTCCACCGTGGTACCATAGAGCAAGGAGATGCTCCACAGGGTCTCTCCCACAATCACCGTATGATAGGCCATTCCGCTCCCCGCGGCGCTGCCGATACCCGTACTGCCAGTGTCCACCGTTTCTCCCACAATCTCTTTCAAGCCCTCCTGGTAGCCGTCGTAGCACTCCCAGAATTCAAAGGAGTAGCTGACATAGTCGGCTCTGGGTTCCTGCTTCAGAGAGAGGGCGGCGAAGTAGGCCTTGGCCGACTGCCATACCGGATGGACCAGCAGCCCGGGTCCCTCGCCGTAGAAGACGGAGGCCAGCTTTTTAAACTCGTCGTAGGCACCCTGGCCCACGAACTCCCCCTCGCCCTTCATGACCCGCCGGGTAGGCCCCAGGTCCTGGAGGCAGTACCGGCCGAAGGGCACCTTTCGCGCCACAACTTCCCGTCTGTATTCAATGGTGTAGACCCTGGGATTGTGGGGCCATACATAATTTTTGTACCGCATTGCCGCCAGTCTGCCCATGTCCATCCCCCTCAGTAAAATTCAAATCCGCCGTCATACCGGCGGGCATCCCGCTGGAAGGCCCGGTCCAGCTCCGCCAGTCCCTGGACAGCACCGTTCCCTTCCTCCGCCGGCAGAAGGGCCACGCTTGTCCGGTTGGGCCAGTATTCCGCCGCTGTCTGCGCCTGTCTCAGCTTCTGATAAAGCCCTCCGCCGGAAGCACTCCCCCGGAGCACAGCAGCTGTCTCTTCCAGCCAGTTTCCAGTGCCCACAGACGCCGCCGTCTCCAGCCATGCCTGTGTCTGGCCGGCCGCCATCTCCGTCAGCCCGGCGTCCGGCACCTTCCCGGTCTGTACCCCAGTTCCCGAGGTATTGCCGCTCCAAACCGCTCCGCCGCCTTCTGCCACAGGCTCTTCCAGCCCCTGCCTCCGTGTTTTTTCCCTTCTAACACCGGCGGTGCTGTGCTGCTCCAGCAGGAGCTCCGCTGTCTCGTTATTTTCCCGCTCCTCCTGTTCCTCCAGGGCCAGAGCGATGTAGTCCGTCATACCTGCTCCCCCCGTTTCAGCCGCTCATACCGCTCCAGATCGAAGGACTGGTTTTCCCCGGCGTTTGCCGGGGCTGCCGGACCTCCGCACACCGGGCAGCGTCCCTCCTGGGCCTCTGCCCGGCAGGAGGGACACAGGGCCGCCAGTTCCTCCTCCTGGTCCAGCAGCAGATTGAGGGCGCACCAGAGGTAGTCCCGGCCGGTCATCTCCTTTGTCCGCGCCTCAGTGGGGAGAGCCCCGAAAGCTTTGAGCACACGCCAGCGAAGGCGCGCCTCAGGCGTGTGCTCCAGGCTTTTTTTAGGGTGTCCACCCGCTCCTCTCCGTCCTCCGGACTCGGATTTTCCATTCTGTTCAGGCCACTCCACATCTTGGCCAAGGCTCCGATCTCTCCGGCGGAGAGCCCCTTGAGCACCGCCTCACCGTCCGGAAACACCGGCTTTCTGTCCCGTTCCAGCGCTCTGGCAAGCAGACAGGCGTTGGCGCACAGTGCCTTCTCCTCCTCCCTGTGTGCCAGCTGCTCAGCCTCACGTCCGGCCTCCAGTAGCTCCAGGGCGGAGAGGAGCCGCAGCTCCATGCCCCTGTCCACCTTGATACGCCGCCTGCCGCCCAGCAGCACCGACCAGTTCTCCTCCATGGCTTACACCTTCATCTCGATCCGCTTGGCCGCCACAATGGTGATCTTCTCCACCACCATGGCCCCCAGAGCGCCGGTCTCGCCAATGGAGCTCCACTGGCAGCCGGAGTAGATGATCTTCCGGTCAGGCTTGCAGATAACCAGGTTGAAGTCCTCCAGGTCGTGGAAGTTGATACCATCCCGGATGGCCTCGTCGGTGGCGTAGAGCCTGGTCAGCTCCAGCACGTGGGTCCGCTGGCCGGGGATGGTGGCCACCGGCTCATCCTCGCCGAAGGCCTCCACGGTCTGGCTGGTCTTGCTGGTTTTGGCGGAGTAGCTCTGGACCACCGCCACCTTTTTGCCGTCCACCTCCAGATAGATGTCACTGCTTGTGGGGAATCCCGACAGATTCATGTGTGTTCCCTCCCTTTATACGGTGATGTGCGCGGTGAGCCAGATCTGGTTCATGCCGTGGACCACGGCGAAGGAGAACTCCACCAAACACACGGTGGGGTCATCCTCCAGTGCGGATACCGTCACATTCTCGTAGGCGTCGATGATCTCCCGGCTCACCCGGTTTTCCAGCTCCACCACCACCTGAGAGCGCACCGCGCCCCGGCTCTGCTCAGTGTTTTTGGCTCTATGGAACTTGGCGCGCAGGCTGCTGCGCAGCCCGGGAATTACCTCGTCAATGATGAGGATGGTGGACAGCTCCCGCCAAGTGGTGTCGGGGGTCTCACCGGTCTTTGTCCGGGTGGTGATGCCCCGCACCACACTCACCACCCCGGCCAGATTCTCCAGGGGAGTAACGCCGCCCCGCACCAGGGTGTCAATCTCATTGTCGTCGTACCGGGCGCTCAGGTCGGTCAGACCCTTCAGCTCCGCGCCGCCCAGAGGGACGGCGGGGTCGCTCTCTCCGGCGATGGCTCCTGCCACAGCGGCGGCCGCCTTGGCCCCTCCGGGGGCAGTGAGCACCACCCGCTCGCAGTTGAGGTTGCCTGCCCGCTCAGCCAGCTGGCTGGGGTTTTCGTCGGTGCCGCCGGGCACCACGGCAATGCGCTCCCGCCGCAGCTCGGACGCGGCCTTCACGCTGTCCCGCAGGGCCTGCTGTACCGTCAGTGTCTCGCTGTCGCAGACCGTGATGGCCACAGTCTCTTCCTCCGCCAGCAGCTGGAAGGCCGCCTCATATCCGTCCTCTCCCGTCACAGGCACGGCGTATACCGCCCCTGCGCCGTTGAGGAAGAGGAGCTTCACCAGCTCGGTCATGGTGTCACCTGTGCCAAAGGTGGCCTCAGCCTCCTCCAGCCTGGTCAGCTTGTACAGGGTGCCCGCCTCGCCGCCTTCGCTCACCGCCGCAATGCCCACCGTCTTGCTGCCGCCGGAGGCGGTCACCACAGCGGAGGCGTCATAACTGGAGTAGACCCCCGGCCGTTCATGTGTCGTCACGCTCATAATCTCTCCCCTCTGATTTCAAAGTCCAGGAAGGTGCCGCCCTCGTCGGCCACGGCATACAGCCGTGCCTGACATACCGCCTCCACCGGGCAGTGGTAAAGTTCGCTGTCCTCCTGGAATTGTGTCTCTCCCGCGGAAAATTCCAGAACATCCAGGCCGTCGGGCCCCGGGCCGTTGAGGGCGGCGGACAGAGTGTCCAGGGCCTTGTCTATGGCCGCCGCGCCGCCGCTGCTCTGGGCAGCGTAGAGGTCCAGCCCGAAGGTGATTTTCACCCGTCTGCCGTAGAGCTCCTCCCACCGTCCGGTGTCCTGGTTGTACCGTTCGCCCAGATAGTCCTGAAAGCCCGCCGGGCCGCCCTCACAGCTGCGGAGGGAGACGGCGGCGGCCGCCCCATTTCTCCGTGTCCGTCTTGCCTCCGGCCAGGCGGTCACAGCCTCCAGGCCCTGTTCTGTCAGGAACTCGGCCATGCGCGAGCGAATCTCATCCAAACCCGCCATGCTCTCCCTCCTCTCATACGTCCTCCACCGTCAGGATGGCCCACCAGTGGCTGATGGTGTCGCCAATGTAGATAGGCTGTGCCGCCGACACCTTGAGGCGCAGATCCCGCCACTCCAGATACCCGTCCTCCAGATTCTCCAGCGGCGTATCCGCCCCGGCCAGACAGAGGAAGCGGTCCTTCCGTACCGTCCCCATGGGGGAGGGTTCTGTCTGCCGCCAGGTCTCGCGCCGCTCAGTAACGGGCTGGAGGAACGCCCGAATGGTCTCCATCTCTCCTTCGCGCCTGCACAGTGTCACGCTCTGTCCGTATTTTGCCAGCAGCGTTTCAAAGGTCCCGCTCACCCCTGCACCCCCAGGAAGCAGAAGCCCTCATCTCTCAGGTAGGGCCGCATCACCTGTTCCGCCTGCCGCCGCAGGCTCAGGCTTCTGCTCTCAGCGCCGCCGCCGTCCCGGTGGTGGATAGTCAGACTGCCCGCGGTAAAGGACTCCACCTCATCGGCAGCCCCTGCGGCGCACAGTCCGGCCAATCCCAGCCAGGCAGCCCCCATGGTGAAGGCCGCGCCGCAGTCGGCCTTGGTGATGCCGCTTTTCAGCCTGCCCTCCAGCTCCTGTTCGGCCAGGTCGCACAGGGCCTGCAATTCCTCCATCCGGTCCTCGGGCACCTGGCCCAGCTGCCGGGCCAGCTCCGCCGTCTCTTCCGCCATACCGTTCCCTCCCGTCTCTTTTGGATGGGGCGGGCTGGAATACAGCCCGCCCCTGTGTCCTCTTACACCTTCAGCACCCGGCTGGCATCCTGATAGAGCTTGGCGAAGCCGCAGGTGCTGGTGATAGCGGCCCGCTCCAGCTGCCGGTCGATGAGCTTGTCGTACTCCACGGTCACGTCGCCGGCCTGCACCATCTCCAGGGCATAGTTCTTGTCCAAGCCAATCATGGTGTTCTCACTCATGGCGGAGGTGCGCAGCAGGTTGGCACCCAGGGGGGTGGTCATCTTGCCGGTGCCCTGGAAGTTGAGGCCGGTGAGGGGGTTCTGGAACTCGCTCATCTTGAGCATCTTGAGCATCACGTCCCCGGACACCAGCATGGTGTTCATCTCATAGGGGTCGAACTGAGCCCAGAAGTCCACCAGGTCGTCGTAGGTAAGGGTTCCGGACTCGCCGCCGATGGGGGAGGTGCCCACCTTGTACTCCTTGGCGGCGTTGTTGTTGCCGTCGCCGTTGATGAGCACGTCGATGGCGTCCTCCAGCAGCATCCGGTTGATGTGCGCGCCGATCTGGCGCAGGGTGACGGAGAAGAGGTCCAGCTTCTGCCACCGGATGGCCTCATAGCTGGCCACCAGCATGCGGCCCCGCTTGTGGAGCTTCACCAGATTCTTCTGGGTCTTGACCTCGGTCTGGGGGATAGCGGCGCCCTCCTCCACATTGCGCAGCTCCTTCTCCTCCTTGCCGGGCACGGAAGCCACGGAGCGGTAGTCCATGCCCTCGATGCGGGTGGTGGTGGCCACGATGGAGGGCAGCAGGTTGGCCTCCTCCATACCCTGGCGCACAGCCCGGGCGATGTACTCGGGGAAGAGCACGGCGGAGTCGGAGGTGCGGAAGAACTTCTCCACCACGTCGCTGCCCGCGCCCTTTACCTTGATGTCAAAGCGCTTGAGCTGCCGCTGGTAGGCGTCCAGGCCCTCCAGGGGCGTGCCCTTGTAGCGCTCGGAGGGGTCCTCCCGCTCCAGCACCTGGGTGAAGGACTGACCCGCCTGCCGGTACATACCCTTTTCCAGTCTCACATTGTCATAAGCGTATCCCATCTTTTCAGCTCTCCTTCCTCCGGCGCGGTGCGCCGGCACACAGTTTTCTCTCCGCCCTGGGATTACAGCAGGATGGTGGCCTGCTTCTCGGTGCTGCCGGCCTCCACCACCAGGTAGGCGGTGCCCGACTCGTTGGTCTTGACGCCGCCGCCGGCGTTGGCGGACAGCTTGGTGTAGCCCACGGCCACGGTGTCGCCGCAGCTGACCTTGATAAAGCCCTTGAGCTGCACCAGGGCCAGCCCGTCGTTGACCTCCAGGGCCACGCCGCAGAAGGCGTCCCCGTCGCCGCAGGGGCCCACCTTGCCGTCGCCGGTCATCTTGACGGGGCCGTTGGTGAGGCCCTCCTCCGCCAGGAAGGTGACCATCATCTCGCCGATGCCTTCAAACGAAACCTTTGCCATACTCCGTTCTCCTTTCTTTTATCCGCGCCTCAGATGAGGAAAGCGCCGTCTCTCTGGTCCATCTCTGCCTGTTCGGTGTGCCGGGGCAGCTGTACGGTGAGGGGGAACCGGTCCTCCAGCCGTTTCTGGTAGCTGTCCCGCAGGGCTTCCAGCTCTTCGCCGCTGAGCTTGTCCGCAATGCTTTTGCGGATGTGCTCCTCCACGCCCTTTTCGCAGATGCCGCCCAGCCGCATCACCTCGCCCCGCAGCCGCTCCAGGTATTTCCGCCCCAGGGCAGCCTCCTCCTCCAGCTGCTTGGCCCTGTTCAGCAACACAGGCTGCTCCTTCAGGTATTCCATCAGGTCGTCCTCCTGACCGCCGCCCATTCGCTTGATGACTCCGGCCTTGGGCTGGGCGGGCACCGCCACAAAGGACCACTCATAGGCATCGGTGGCGCCGGACAGGTCTGCCCAGCACAGCTTCCCGCCGTATTCTCTGCCCTTGACGTGGGCGCATTTTGTTCTGTCCCGGATGTCCTCGCCGCAGATGGAGCACACAGCCCGCTCCACGGCGCATCCCACGGACACCTCACGCTTGATGCCGCCCTCAATCTCAGCGATAAGGCCCTTGTTCTCCTCGGTGCGCACCATGTAGGCGTAGCCCTTCAGGTAGCAGTACCGGTCCCCGGCCCTGGTGAGGATGTGCTCCTCCCGTACCACCTCAGTGCGGTAAATCCGGGCCGCCTGACCCTTGGCGCTCCACTGGTGGTCGAAGATGCCGCTCTTTCCCTCAAAGAGCTTTGCCAGCTCCTCCAGGGTCTCCTCGGTAAAACGCTCCCCATCCCGGTCAATCTCGTTGTCGCACAGCCGCACGGCGAAGGCGTATACCTCCTCCGCCGTCAGAGTCTTCCGGCTCCAGCGGTTGATGAGGGCCAAATCCCGTTCCTCCACGGTGAGGGGCTGTCCCATGTCCGCCTGCTTTACAATGTCCATTTCCTACCCCCGTTCTCCATCAGCTCACTGCTTCTGTTCCATGCCATCCAGCTCCAGGCGGATTTTCCTGGCCTGCTCCCGGTAGAGCTCCGCTCTGGCCTCCTCCACCAGGTCCTGGAGGCTGATGTCCTCCCAGTCCACAGTTACCCCGCCGCCATAGCCCTTCAGCTCCAGCCACAGCTCACAGATCCGCTCCACCACCGGCTCCAAACCCCGGCGGATAGCGGTGAGCTCGCTGGTCATCATGTCCGCCTGCTGGGCGCTCATCCGCTCGGTGGAGGACCAGGACAGGCCCAGCATAAAGGGCGGAATGCCGGTCCTGGCGATGAGCTGCTCCAGGATCTGCCGGACGGGCACCTGGCTGTCCAGAATCTGGTTGTCCGCGCCGATGACCTTGATGTCCACATCTCCCACAGCCACAAAGTCCCGCACGCTGCCGATTTTTCCCGCCTGCATGGCGGCGGACCACTCCCGTGCAATCTGCTGGCTGCGCTCGGCGGCGTATGCCCGGTCCATGGCGTCCTCACCGGGCTTGTAGACCACGGCGAAGCGGACGTTGCCCATCCGCTCCCAGTTCATGCCCTCTGCCTGATAGATTTTCAGCAGAATCTCAGTGAGGAAGGGCATGGACCTCAGCAAAGACACGCCGTAGGGACTGTCTGTCTCAGGCTGGAAGGGGGTGAAGAGGAGCAGCTCCTGGCAGGGCAGGTCCTCCAGCACGCCGTCCCTCCCCCTGGCGCACAGTGTAATGTCCAGGGGCGTCTCCCCTTCTTTGATTTCCACGTCAGCCACGTTGCCGCACAGCACCGCGGCGATGCCGGCCCGACTGCCGTTGAGCACGATCTCTCCCACCGCTCTCCCGCAGGTGAGCATGGAGTCCAGATAGCAGTCCAGGAAGGACTGAATCCCCCGCTGGCCCCGCCCGGTACTCACCGTTCTCAGAAAGTGCTCCATCTCCCCCTGAGCCCGCTGATTGTCGCACTGTACCACCGGTCCGCCGGAGAGGCGAATCAGCTTCAGGATGGCTGCGTCCACAATGGGCACTGCCTCCCGGATGCTGCGGTACAGGGCGATCTCCCCATTTCTCAGGGGCACATACCCGTCCAGCACGCCGAAGGGGTGTCGTCCGCCGTCCCGCAGCTGGACGGCCACCCCTGCGGGTGCCTCACTCTTTTTCTTCTCCCAGAATCCCATCCGAGCCCTCCCGTCTCCTAAAATCTTGTCCGCTCCACATAGGCCGCGCCCAGGTAGGGCGGCTCTCTGCCGGCGGCCACCGTGGCCGCAAAGTAGCGGATCTCGTCCATGGCGTGGTCGTGTTCCTTGCGCACCCGGTCCTGTCCGCCCCTGTCTGCCCAGCAGTAGAGCTGGAATTCCCGCAGTGCGTCGTCGCACCCCCGGCAGATCACCAGCTTTTTCTCCCGCAGCAGCCCGGCGGTGGTGCGGATGCCGGAGAGCACATCGTTCTCGGCCTTCACCACTCGCCAGCCCTCTCTCCGCAGGACCTCGATGAAGCTGGCCGCCGACGGGTCCACCACCACCAGCCGGATGTCCCGTCCCCCGGCCAGCTTTCGTAAATCTTCTGCGTATTCCCCGTCGGTTTTCTGCCGTTTTGTCTCTCTGGAGTTGTAGTAGAACTCCTTCACCCGGTACCAGACTCCGTCCTTCCAGCCCCACAGTCCGAAGGATGCGGGGTTGACGGTGCCGTAATCGCAGGAGATGCACCACCTGCTCAGGCCGTCGGGCGGGGCCTCCACATAGCTCTCGTCGAAGAAATCGTAGACCCTACCCTCAGCGGCCACCCACTCCCCCAGCACAAACCTGCGGTAGAATGCGCCGCTGAACATCCGACTGTACCTGGCCTTCACCTCCGGTCTGAGCCCTGGATTGTCCTCCATGGTGAAGTGGAGGTACAGGGCCCTGCGCTCCTCCGCCTTCTGAATCCACTCCTTGTAGAACCAGTGCTCAGGGCCCTCGGGATTGCAGTTGAACCACAGCCTGCTCCCCGCTACAGAGCACCGGGCACAGGCCTGCTCCACGAAGGACCGGGGCATGAGGGCCACCTCATCCAGCAGCACCCCAGCCAGCGTCACACCCTGGATGAGGGCGGCGCTACCCTCGTCTCTGCCGCCGAAGAGGTAGAAGGTGTTCTCCCGCCCGCCCCGCCGGATGGTGAGGAGGTTGCGGGACACCTTTTCCTCGCATCGGAATCCCAGTTCCTCCAGTACAGGAATCAGCCCTCGCACCAGGTTACGCCGTAGGGACACCGTGGTCTTGCCGCACAGTCCGAAGGCGGTGTTCTGGAATCTGGCCATGGCCCAGCACACAAAGGACAGCCCCATGCAGAAGGTCTTGCCGCTGCGGACAGCGCCGTCGCAGATGATGGCCTCATACTGCCGTTCCGGTGTGCACCACCACCGCAGCACAGTCTTTTGTTTTTCGGAAAACACCCATTTCCGCACTCATTCGCCCCTCCCGGGTATTGCTTCTCCGCTGGCCTCTGTCCCGGCATTCTGATCACCGGAGCGCTCCAGCGCCCGGAGGAAAGCGTCTGCCTCGTCCTCCTCTCCCCGTTCCAGCATAGCGGCGATTTTCTCCAGCACCGCCACCCGGTCCATGAGCTTGATCTCCACGGTTCCGTTTCCGCTGCGCTTGAACTCGGTGAGGGCGGAGAGATCTAGGTTGTCGATTTCATCCACCCGCTCGCCGTCCAGGAAGGCCAGCTTGACGGCGTCGTTGACTCTGCCGCCTGCCAGCCGCTCCATGCGCCGCATCAGCGTGTTCAGTCTCCGCTCCCGTTTTTTTCCGGATTCCGTTTTCATTTCACTCACCTCTCAACCCCATCCGTTCCGCCCCCAAATATTGCTGTTTTCCATGCACCGAAGGAAAAATTCTTTTCAATTTTCTGCGACATTTTTGCTTATGTCTACCAAATGTCTACCAGTCCGTATCCCTGAATCCATTGGCGCGCAAGGCTTTGCAGGTTTTTGATTTCTGCTTTTTAAAGAGCATGTCTACCAAATGTCTACCAAGCGAACATTTTTCTCCAAAAAGGGGGCGCTTTCACAGGAAAGCGCCCCCTTTTTCTTGTTTAATTTCGACTGAAAGGGGCGTTATACGACCCTGAGTGGTTGTTTTCGACCCTGATACTCAAATTTTAGAAGGAGGAATTTCCAAATGAGAAACCTCAAGCGGGTCCTCAGTCTGGCTCTGGCCTCCGTCATGCTCCTGGGCATGATGGTCATCGGCGCCGGCGCTGCGGACAAGACCTTCGCCGATCTTACCGACTCCGATAAGATCGCCAACCAGGAGGCCGTCTCTCTGATGGTCGACCTGGGCATCATCGAGGGCAAGCCTGATGGCTCCTACGATCCCTCTGCTACCGTGGATCGCGCCACCATGGCCAAGCTGATCACCATGCTCCTGATGGGTGATGTGGATCAGAGCGCCTTCGAGGGCACCAAGACCGACCTGACCGACATTGACAACAGCTGGGCCGAGGGTTACATCAAGTTCTGCTACTCCAACGGCATCATCACCGGCGACGGCCAGGGTCACTTCTTCCCCACCGAGCCTGTGACCGTTGTCCAGGCTGCCAAGATGCTGCTGGTGGCCGTGGGCTATGACGCCACTGACCGTGGCTACACCAACGACCCCAACTGGTCCGTCAACATCATGCGTGACGCCCAGTCCACCACCGAGTGGGGCAGCGGCACTGTGCGTTCCATGACCAAGGGCCTGAGCGTGAAGGCCACCGATCCTCTGACCCGCGACAACGCTGCTCAGATGATCTTCAACACCCTGTTTGTCACCAACAAGAAGCCTGTCTACGCCTTTGATATGGGCGTGCAGTACATCAGCAGCTATCAGGATCAGGCCAGCCTGGCCAGCACCACCTACTCCATCGAGAAGATCGAGGCTGTTGTGACCGGTGTTGACGCTTACGGCAAGGCCGAGGTCACTGTTAACATGGCTGACAAGAGCGCTACTCAGAACGCCGCTCTCCAGGCCATTCTGAATGCCAAGCTGCCCGCCACTGTTGATGCTGTGGGCAACAAGGTTGTGGCTTACTACAACACCAGCACCAACAAGCTGGTCTCCACCGCTCTGGTTGTGGCCGACTCCGCTGTCCTGGCCACTGTGACCACCGGCTTCGCTACCAGCACTGACTACACCAAGGCTACCACCAAGGGCGAGAAGACCTTCGTGGCCGAGCTCGAGGCTGAGCCCTCCGGCAACAGCCTGTCCCCTGTTGTCACCTACTTCCTGAACGGCGTTAAGGCCTCCGGCGGCAACAACTACGGCATTGGCATCTCTGACAAGCGTGCCGGCGGCACCAACGCTGGTGGCGCTGCCAACACCACCACCGACATCGTGCCCAGCATGGTCGTGGGCTCCGTCATCGAGTTCATCGATACCAATGGCAACGGCAAGGCTGACGTGGTGAAGGTGACCAAGAAGAACGTGGCCACTGTGACCGCCGATCCCACCACCAAGGAAGTGGGCGACGCTGTCCAGGTCAAGGTTCCCGGCATCATCAACGCTTTCTCCTCCGCTAACACCACCGAGACCGTCAAGGGCTACTCCGACCTGAAGAAGGGCGACGTGGTCCTGTGGGTCACCATCGGCAACACCACCTACATTGAGAAGTGCGCCACTGTCGAGGGCGTTGCTGTTGCCAAGAACAGCGCCTCCTCCATCAAGATCGGCGACACCTACTATGCTGAGTCCGGCCTGACCGGCAAGAGCTACTCTGCCGCCTCCTGGACCGACTACAAGAACACCTACACCTTCTATCTGGACAACGGCAACAACATCGTGAAGGCTGTTGCTCAGACCAACGAGGTTTCCAGCAACTACGCTGTGGCCCTCAAGACCGCCTGGGTGGGCGGCAGCGGCGCCATCGGTGAGAGCAACTATGCCCAGGCTCAGCTGCTGAAGGCTGACGGCACTGTTGAGGTCGTCACCATTGCCACCATTGACGGCTACACCCCCGTGGCCGTGGGCACCAACCTGGGCACCAACTACTCCGACAGCGCCAACAGCTCCAGCAACAGCTCCAAGACCAGCGTGACCGCCGGCGAGAAGTGCGATGTGTACGAGAAGAACACCAGCACTGCCTACAAGTTCATCGGCGTTGATGGCTCTGCCACTCTGTCCAACAAGTTCTACACCTACTCCGTCAACTCCGACGGCAAGTATGTCCTGACCAGCAAGACTACCTCCGGCACTCTCTCCAGCGATACTCTGACTAACAACAAGGCCAACTTCGCCAGCACCTTCATCGGCAACGCCAACACCGTGTTCCTGGTCAAGGGCGGCACCGCTTCCGCTCCCACCTACACTGTGTACACCGGCATTGCCAACGTGCCCGGCATGACCTCCGCTAGCGGCATTGTCCTCAATGACAAGAGCGGTGTGGCTACCTATGTGTACATCAGCTCCACCGGTACTCTGACCGGCGAGGTTGGTCAGTACCTGTATGTCCCCGCCAATGAGCAGGGCGGCATCTCCTACACCCTGTATCCCGCCACTTCCACCAGCGCCGCTTACTATGAGGTCTCCGCGATCTTCAACGGCGAGGCCAAGGCTGTGAAGCTGGCTTCCACCAGCGGCGTCTTTGCCACTGACTGGAGCACTCTGACCGCCAATAACATGTTCAAGGTCACCAACATCAGCTCCGACGAGATCATCTCCGGTGTCTCCGCTGCGGCTGATGCTACCGGTGTGAAGGTCGTGAAGGGCGTGGTTTCCAACAGCGGCAACACTCTGGTTGTCACCGGTAGCCTGGCTTATAGCTACGACGCTGACACCGTGGTGTACATGATCTCCGCTGACGGCACTGTCTCCACTCCCGACGCTGCCTCCATCGAGGTGGACAGCACCGATGACCTGCTCATCGAGTACAACACCGCCAACAACTATGCCAAGACCATCTATGTGATGCAGCGCAACGTCAGCACTGCCTCCGTCACTGCTGTTGACGTGTATGTGAACGGCCAGAAGGCCACTCTGGATGGCGGCGCTAGCGCTACCGCTGGCACGCTGACCACCAAGCTGACCGACCCCGCTAACGTGGGCGCCGTCATCTCCCTGAAGGTCACCGTGAACAACGAGGGTACCGCTGTGGTCTCCGACCACGTGGTCACCTCTTCCGACATCACCGGTAAGACTGTGTCCTTCACCATTTCTCTGACTGCTGAGGACGGCACTGCTCTGTCCAACGCTACCTACACCCTGACCATCGCTGCCTAATCAGCGACAGGGCGCAGCAAGCAAAAAAGAATCCCCGGGCTTTTGGCCCGGGGATTCTTTTGCTTATATGCAGAGCAGACCGTAATCGTAAACAAGCCCGTCATCTTTACCTGTGCGGGTAATCTCCATGGAGAGGGTGTAATCGCCTTCCATGCAAAGCTGTTCCAGTGTAAATACTGTCTCGGTGCAGGCTTCACGCTGCAGATTCCACGCACTCTCCGCACTGGAGACAGTCAGGGGGAGATGTTTTCCATCCGTACTGTCCAGAGCAAGTGCCACAGAGCAGTCCTTGTGGCGGAGCCACACCTGAACCGTACCGCCCGGAAGCGCAAAAGGAACGGTCATCATCTGTCCCGTACTTCCGGCGCTGGACCGGCAGAGAAAGGTAACTGCAAGCTGGTAAGTAGAAATCTTGCCGCCTTTCGCCATCAGCTGGCTGTTCAGGCCGGTAAGCTGTATGGACAGCTGGTCACCCTCTGAGACAGAAAATTCTTCTTCTAATTCAAAGGTCTGTTGTGTGGCTCCGGTGGGAACCTGAAATGTAAAGCTCGCAACTTGGCGGGCAGCGCAATAGACCTGGCACGGCACTGGTTGTTTGTTGCCCGTTTCGTTGAGAAAGCTTACCACAATACCATATATGCTTCCGCCCCCACCGGCTGCAACGGCAGGACTGGTTCCGCTTTGAATCCACTCCGAGCCTGCCTCCACGATCAGGTTCTCCTGTCCCGCTGCATTTACAATCAGTCTGTTGCTATGAAGCGTTATGCTGTCAGAGTGCGTCTGTATCATTTTATTGTCCATAAATCCATCAAATACCAGCGCCTTTTTATACCCTGTGTATTTGCCCTCATAGTAGTTTTGCAGCAGCAGGTTGAAGACATTGTAGCTCATATTCTCAAGGCTGTCTGCTGTCTGGCGTGTCTGTTTTTCCACAGCCTCCACGACCTGGTCAATTTTCCTGTTGTCCTCGTTGAAGTCCTCCCTGAGAAACCGGTCCGTACTCTCCCACTGGTGAAGGCCGATGTGCTCTGTCTGTGTGCTCATAGCATTGCTCCTTTCGTAATCCATTGTGGCTTCAATACCGCCCTCACCTCTTGCTGTCCGGGCCCTCTTTGTTGTACAGCTTGGGACATTTCATTTCCCGTCTGCGTACATCCTGCGTCTTTCTTTCCACAAAAGAGACATAATCGCCCCGCTGGGCGCAAAAAAATCCCCACAGGCCTGGGCCTGTGGGGATTTTTCGTGTCTCTTTTTACTTCTTCAGGCTCTCAGCCCAAGCGGTGTACTTGGCCACCTTCTCGTCGGCCTCGGCCTTGGTGGCGCCGTTGGCCAGGATGTAGACCTTGACCTTGGGCTCGGTGCCGGAGGGACGGACGATGAGGCTGGTACCGTCGGACATCTCGTAGCGCAGCACGTTGGAGCCGCTGAGCTCCATGGTGCTCTTGGCGCCGTCGGCCACATTGACCACGGAGCCGTCCTTGTAGTCCTTCTGCTGGGTAACCGCCACACCGGCGATCTCCACCGGGGGATGCTCCCGCAGACCGGCCATCAGGTCAGCCATCTTCTTCAGGCCGTCCAGACCGGGCATGACCAGGTTCAGCGTCTTCTCACCGTAGAAGCCGTACTTCTCATAGCACTTCTGGAGGGCGTCGTACAGGGTCATGCCCTGACCGGCGTACCAGGCAGCCATCTCGGTGAGGGACAGGGCGGCGGTGACGGCGTCCTTGTCCCGGACGTAGTCGCCCAGCATGTAGCCGTAGCTCTCCTCGTAGGCGAAGATAACCTTGCCCTCGCCGGCGTTCTCCAGCTTGTCCTTCTTCTCGGCCAGGAACTTGAAGCCGGTGAAGGTATCGTAGCAGGCCAGACCGTTGGTCTCGGCCACCTTGCGGGCCATCTCGGTGGTGACGATGGTCTTGAGGGCCACGGGCTTCTCGGGCATCTTACCGGTGCGCTTCTTGGCGCCGATGAGATAGTCCAGCAGCAGCACGCCGGTCTGGTTGCCGGTGATGGTGATGTACTCACCCTTGTCGTTCTTGACCATGATGCCCACGCGGTCAGCGTCGGGGTCGGAGCCCAGGATAAAGTCGGCGCCTTCCTTCTTGGCCAGATCCACAGCCAGGTAGAAGCCCTCGGGGTTCTCGGGGTTGGGGGAGACCACAGTGGGGAAGTTGCCGTCGATGACCATCTGATCGGGGACACAGATGACGTGCTTCATGCCCAGGCGCTTGAGGGCCTCGGGGATGAGCTTGTAGCCAGTGCCGTGGAAGGGGGTGTAGACCATCTTGAAGGTGTCGGCCACCTTGTCCACAGCAGCCTTGTCGTTGACCTGACCCATGACGTTGGACAGGAACTTCTCGTCGGTCTCAGCGCCCATCAGGGTGATGAGGCCGGCCTTGACCGCCTCGTCATAGTCCATGCGCTTGATGGAGTCGAACAGGTCCAGCTCCTCCATCTTGGCGGCGATGGCGGCGGCGTGGTGGGGGGGCAGCTGGGCGCCGTCCTGCCAATAGACCTTGTAGCCGTTGTACTCCTTGGGGTTGTGGCTGGCGGTGACATTGACTCCGGCGATGCAGTGATACTCCCGCACGGCAAAGGATACCTCAGGGGTGGGACGCATGGCATCAAAAAGCCGGACCTTGATGCCGTTGGCCGCCATAACGCAGGCAGTCTCCCGGGCAAACAGGTCGGAATTGTTGCGGCAATCGTAGCAGATGGCCACGCCCCGCTCCACCGCCTCAGGGCCCTCGGCCTTGATGACCTCGGCAAAGGCCTGGGTAGCGTGGCGGATAACGTGGACGTTCATCTGGTGAAGTCCCACGCACATGGTACCCCGCAGTCCGGCGGTGCCGAACTCCAGAGGAGCAAAGAAGCGGCTTTCGATCTCCTTTTCATCATTGGCGATGCTGCGCAGCTCGTCTTTCTCCGCCTCACTGAGGGCAGGGCTGCCCAGCCATTTCTCATACATATCACGATAGGACATGGGACTTACCTCCAATATCTGAATTTCCGGAATCACAGGTTCCCGCTATTGTGATTATAGCACAAGCCCGCTTTGCTATCCACCCCTGAAGTCCAGAACTACATACAAATTTTAAACAGCACTTTCTTGGAGCAGCAGCTATTTGTGGTAGCTGGAGCCCTCCGCGATTTTAAAGCCGCGGTAGAGCTGCTCCAGCAGCATGACTCTGGCCAGATGGTGTGGAAAGGTCATTCTGGACATGGACATACGCAGGTCGGCCCGCTCCTTGACAGCGGGATGGAGGCCGTAGGAGGAGCCGATGATAAAGCAGAGCTGGCTGCGGCCCTGCCCGGCCCAATCGGTCATGCGGCGGCTCAGCTCCTCGCTGGAGAGGCCCTTGCCCTCCACGCACAGCGCGGTGACGGCACTGCCCTTGGGCAGGCGCTGAAGGATTGCGTCGGCCTCCTTCCGCAGGGCGGCGTCGATCTGGGCCTGGGAGGGACTGTCGGGCAGCCGCTCCTCGGGCAGCTCGGTGAGCTGGAATTTGCAGTAGCCGCCCAGCCGCTTGGCATATTCGGCGGCAGCCTCAATATAGAACTTTTCCTTCAGCTTTCCTACACAGATTACTTGAATTCCCAGCATTTTTACACCTCACAGCGGGGTCCGGTCTCGCTTCTGGGCGCCACCTCCAGCCGCACATCAATGCCCGGGCGGATACCCCTGCGCTCCATGGCAAGACATACTGTGTCATAAGCTCTGGCAGGGGTGTTGTTCTCTTTGGAGAGGTGGGCCAGAATCACGGTGCTTGCCCCATTTTCCACGGCAGAACAGGCCAGCTCAGCCCCGGCCTGGTTGGAGAGATGCCCCCAGTCCCCCTGGATGCGCTCCTTCAGGTAGTACGGGTAGGGGCCGGACTGAAGCCACTCCGGGTCGTAGTTGGTCTCGGCCACCAGCAGATTGGCGCCCTGAATCCCTCTGGCCACCTCCTCAGTGACTCTGCCCAGGTCCGTGACCACAGCCGCTTTCCGGCCTCCGGCGGATACCGTATAGCCCACGCTCTCTGCTGTATCGTGGGGAGTGGGGAAGGTTCCCACAGTCAGGCCGCCGATTTCAAGGTCAGTGCCAGCCGTAAAGGCCCGGAGATGCTCCTCCAAAAAGCCAATCCGGTAGCACAGCTGCCGCCCGGTGCCCCGGCTGGCATATACCGGTACAGCAAACTGCTTGGTCAGGGTGGTCAGGCCGCAGATATGGTCGGAGTGCTCGTGAGTAATGAGGATACCGGAGAGCTGGCCGGGTTCCATGCCCAATTCCCGCAGGCTCTTGGTAATCCGCCGGGCGGAGATGCCCGCGTCAATCAGAATATGGGTTTCTCCGTCGGACACCAGCAGGCAGTTGCCGCTGGAGCCGCTGGCAAGGGTGGTCAATGACAGCAAGTGAATCTCTCCTATGTAATGTCTGCTGGGGTGAACAGCTGCGGCCGTGCCGCTTTTTCCCTGCTCTGTTCCCGCAGCTGCGAAGGCATAAAAACGGGGCGGCAGCTTACCGCCGCCGCCCCTTGAGACTGTTTGATTATCCGACCTGAGCCTGCTTGTCCTCGTCGGGCGTTACCACGACGCGGATATCAGCTCCCACGCCGGAGAGCTTGCGCACAATATCCTCGTAGCCACGCTCGATATAGTAGATGCAGTCCACCTCCGTAACACCGTGGGCAGCCAGACCTGCAATGACCATGGCCGCACCGGCCCGCAGATCGCAGGCCCGCACGGGGGCACCTGTGAGATGGTCCACGCCCTCAATGACAGCCACCTTGCCGTCCACCTGGAACTGGGCACCCATCCGGCGGATCTCGTCCACATAGCGATACCGGTTGTCCCATACGCCCTCGGTCACCACGCTGGTGCCCTCCGCAAGGGAGAGAACCACAGCCATCTGAGGCTGCATATCAGTGGGGAACCCGGGATAGGGCAGGGTCTTGATGTTGGTACGGGTCAGCTTTGCTGCGGGATCTCTGCGTACAAGGACGGCATCATCCCGCTCTTCCACGTCCACGCCGGTCTCCACCAGCTTGGCAGTGATACACTCCAGGTGCTTGGGGATAACATTCTTAATCAGCACCTCGCCGCCAGTGGCAGCCACAGCGGCCATATAGGTGCCGGCCTCGATCTGGTCGGGAATGATGGAATAGGTGCCGCCGTTGAGGCGCTCCACACCCTTGATTTTAATCACGTCAGTACCGGCACCCATGATCTGAGCACCCATAGAGTTGAGGAAGTTGGCCAGGTCCACAATATGGGGCTCCTTGGCCGCGTTTTCGATAACCGTGGTGCCGTTTGCCAGAGCGGCCGCCAGCATGATGTTCATGGTTGCGCCCACAGAGACGATATCCAGATAGACCTGGGCGCCGCTGAGGCGTTTGCCGTCCTTGACCCAGGCGTTGACAAAGCCGCCTCTGACGTCCACCTCAGCCCCCATGGCGACGAATCCCTTGATGTGCTGGTCGATGGGGCGGTCGCCCAGATGACAGCCGCCCGGAGGGGGCACCTGAGCACTGCCGAAGCGTCCCAGCAGTGCGCCGATCAAGTAATAGGAGGCGCGAATCTTCCGGGCCAGCTCATTAGGGACCTTTGCGTTGCGGATGTGGGAGCAGTCGATGTCCACAGTGGTACGGTTGACCGTGCGCACATCGGCACCCAGTTCCTGCAGGATATTGAGGATCAGCGTCACGTCACTGATCTGGGGGATATTTTCAATACGGCATACGCCGTCCACCAAAAGTGCAGCGGGGATAATAGCTACCGCAGCATTTTTAGCGCCGCTGATATCGATTTCGCCATAAAGCGGCTTACCGCCGCGAATCACATACTTTGTCAAAACGGCACCCTCTATTCTCTCCATCACGGCCGGAAGCGGCCTGTTGAGTCAGCAAGCCGGTCAGAACCCGGCCCATACAGTTCAAATTATATTTGGCCGCCGCACATACAGGGCGGCAGGACATTCCGCCGTACTCCTTCTAAGCGGGGAGCAACTCGCTGTTTTTCCGGCGCGGCATGAGGACTCATGTCAGTCGTAGATATTATAACATAGTCTCATGTAAAATCAAAGTAATTTTACAATATCCCCGGCTTCATAATTTGATTTTCATACTTTTCACCCCCTTATTTTTCCGTTTCTTTCCGTTTCTCTGGTCTCACTATGTCCTTTTCCAGCCAGTTTTATTCCTTTTAAACAAATCTCCGTTGATGATTGTCCTGGAAATTGGAGCGCTTCATGTTCCGGTACATTTTATAGAGAATAGCAGGGCATGTCTACCAAATGTCTACCAGTTTGTTCCGCTGAATCCATTGGTGCGCAAGGCTTTGCGGCTTTTTAATTTCTGCTTTCTTAAAGAGCGTGTCTACCAAATGTCTACCAACCAAACATTTTTCTCCAAAAAGGGGGCGCTTTCACAGAAAAGTGCCCCCTTTTTGGAGTTTAATTTCGACTGAAAGGGGCGTTATACGACCCTGAGCGGTTGTTTTCGACCCAAAACTCAAAATTTTAGAAGGAGGAATTTCCAAATGAGAAACCTCAAGCGGGTCCTCAGTCTGGCTCTGGCCTCCGTCATGCTCCTGGGCATGATGGTCATCGGCGCCGGCGCTGCGGACAAGACCTACGCTGATCTGACCGACTCTGATCAGATCACCAACCAGGAAGCCGTCTCCCTGATGGTCGACCTGGGCATCATCGAGGGCAAGCCCGACGGTTCCTACGCTCCCAGCGAGACCGTGGACCGTGCCACCATGGCCAAGCTCATCACCATGATGCTGATGGGTAATGTCGACCAGAGTGCTTTTGAGGGCACCAAGACCGACCTGACCGACATCGACACCAGCTGGGCCGAGGGCTACATCAAGTACTGCTACGCCAACGGCATCATCACCGGCGACGGCCAGGGTCACTTCTTCCCCACCGAGCCTGTGACCGTTGTCCAGGCTGCCAAGATGCTGCTGGTCGCCATCGGCTATGACGCCGACGACCGCGGCTATCAGGGCGATGCCAACTGGTCCACCAACATCATGCGTGATGCTCAGACCACCATGTTCTATGACACCGCTTCTGCCACCAAGTACACCACTACCCTCCGTTCCCTGACCAAGGGTCTGGACGTGAAGGCTACTGATCCTCTGACCCGCGACAACGCCGCTCAGATGATCTTCAACGCCCTGTTCGTTCAGAACCAGAAGCCCAACTATCAGTGGGATATGGGCACTCAGTACATCCAGAGCTACACCGCTCAGCCCAGCCTGGCCGCCACCATGTTCAACGGCCTGACCAAGACTGTTGCCACTCTGAACAGCGTTTCTGCTTCTGGCAAGATCGCTACTGCTACCGTTACTTCCGGCCTGGATATGGACAATGACGGCAGCGTGTCCGATGAGATTCCCTCTGGCCTGACCAACCTGGCTGCTTCCAGCGTGAATGTTGGTAAGTCCATCACCTTCTATGTCAATGCCAGCAATAAGGTTGTTTCCTCTTCTGCTCTGGTGAATGCTACCACTGGCGTTGAGGTTCCTGACAACCTGACCTCCGGCGTTGTCACCAAGGACGGCACCGCCCTGAAGTTCCTGAAGGACAACGGTCTCGACGCGACCACCACTATCAGCGCCATCACCGTGAATCAGTTCTCTGCTTCCGGCGCTGTCACTACTTGGGCTACCGCTCAGAGCTCCAATACTCTGGACGTGGCTCTGACTAACATCACCAAGGGCGATCTGGTCACCCTCTACGACACCGATAACGACGGTGTGGTGGAGATCATCAACATCATCAGCAAGTCCGTCGCCAAGGTGGGCAGTGCTCCTGTTGTGAAGACCGATGCTTCCGATGGTAAGGAGAAGGTCACCATCTCCGGCCTGGGCATCAGCAATGTCGAGGTTTCCAAGGTCAATGGCTACGAGGGCCTGGCCAAGGACGACATCGTCCTCTACTACAAGGACGGCGAGGGCAACTTCTACATTGAGAAGGCCGCTACCGTGTCCGGCACCGTGACCGGCAGCAAGGGCACCGGCGCCACTGCTCAGATCCTGCTGAACGGTACCTACTATGGTCAGTCCGGCCTGGCTACCTGCAGCGTGGCTGGCAGCTCCGTGTCCACCTATCTGAGCAACGGCAAGTTCAATGTGGACGCTGTTGCTTACCTGGACAACAACGGCAACATCATTGCCATCGACAACGTTGTGGAGAGCGCCAGCAACTACGGCGTGATTCTCAAGACCGCTTGGGTTGTGGGCCAGGGCGTTGACGCCGCTGCCAACAGCCTGGAGGCCAAGATTCTCTACGCTGACGGCACCACTGAGACTGTTGTGATTTCCAAGGTCAATGGCGACAAGGTTGTCAAGACCGGTACTACCATTGACAGTGAGTTCGCCGCTAATGGTGCTAATACCACCAGCGCTAACTCCGTGAAGTACTATGGCGTTACCGATTCTTCCACCACTGGTAACATTGATGCAACTGTCTTCAAGTATCTGGTGAACGACGGCAAGGTGGAGCTGACCACTGTTTCCGGTGGTAAGGCTACTTCTGCCTCTGCTACCGTGACCAACGGCAATCCCACCGTGAACGGCGAGGTTGCCACCAACGCTACCATCTATGTGTACCACACCAAGAGTAATAGCAAGGACGTGTTCACCGTTTACACCGGTTATGCTGCCGCTCCCACTACTACCAACACCAAGGTGGCTCTGGCTGTGGACAGCAACAGCCGCGTGCCCTTCGTGTACGTTGACGCCACTGGTTCCTCTGCCACTACTGGCGAGACCAGCGTGAACAACTACCTGTACGTCCTGGATACTGTTGTGGCTTCCCGCTACGAGAACGGCAAGACCTACTATGAGATCAAGGGCGTGCTGAATGGTGACACTGCTACCACCACTGTGGTCGCTGACTCCAACACCATTAGCAACCTCTTCTCCTCCGGTAATGCTGTTAAGGGTCTCTTCAAGGTCACTCTGGATGACAACGGCTATGTCACTGGCTCCACTGCTACTGCCGTGACTAAGAGCGGCAACTGGGTTGCTGTTGCCAGCACCGATAAGGCTAATGGCGCCCCCGCTGGCGGTGTCCTGGCTGTTGACGGTACCAATGCTGGCACCTACACCTATGATGGTTCCGAGAAGGTGTACATCGTTGACGAGACCAATGGCACCATGACCGAGGCCACCATGGAGAGCATTGAGGCCGGCGACAAGCTCTATGTCGAGGTCGTGAATGCTGGCGGCACCGCTGCTGAGCGGGTCGCTGTCAAGACCGTCTACGTGGTTCGCTAATCAGCGCATTGCGTCCACTGTCTGCTGAAAAAATCCCCCGGGCATCTGCCCGGGGGATTTTTCAGCACTTTTATGCTTTCACGCCATAGAGGAGCAGCTGGCCGGTTATTCCTGCACTGAACTGAACCGTTAAGGTTTTCATCTGTGAAAATGTACAGCCTTTGTAATGGCCGTACATCCGCTCGATATAGGGACCAATGGAGACAACTTCCACTCCTACGCTGTTTCCGCCAGTAGGGTAAAAGTATGCCCGTCCGCAGCCGCCTGTCTCCTCGTTGTTGAAATTGAACAGCATAAAATTGATTTGGGTAGGAAGCGCATTGTAGTCGTTGTTTCCCCAATAGCGGTAAAACGAGTACTTTCCCCTCTCTGTATCCTTGTTGACTAGCAAACTGGTGGTTCCACCGGTTCCGCGGCCCAGCAGAATCAGTTGTGAAATCCCCTCCAGGTTAAGCTGTGAGAGATCAAATTCTACTGAGGTATCTTCCGCAGTGATGTCTTTTTGGGCGATGCTGAATATGGGGATAACTCCCACCGCCTCGTCAATCTTCCTGTTGTCCTCGTTGAAGTCCTCCCGGAGAAACGGGTCCGTGCTCTCCCACTGGTGGAGACCAATGTGCTCTGTCTGTGTGCTCATGGCATACTCCTTTCCTGTTTATCTGCGTTTGTGGATGGTGCGGCATAATCTCATGCCGCTCTATAAATCCCACTGTGCCTCAACCATACTGTTTCCAGGCAGTTTTGTTGTATAGCCCGGAACACCTTGTTTCACGATGTGGTACATGTTGCATCCATTGAGACGAAAAAGTCCATTATGATATCCTTTTTAAAGACGAAATCTCCCGCCAGACGGATTTGAACCGTTTCAGCAGGAGATTTTTGTTTGAAAAAAGATATTTATATACCTTTTAATACAAAATGGCTACAAAATGTACCAAAATGTAAAACCAGACGCACTGGAACATACAACAAATACGGCTGGAACGCCACAGGTGAAGAGATAAATCTCTTTTCCGGGCGGCAGTTATGTACATTCCGTTTTCCCCTGCTGCCACAGGACACCTAATTAGAAAGGAGCAATGCCATGAGTACACAGACAGAACACATCGGCCTGCACCAGTGGGAGAGCACGGACCCATTTCTCTGCGAGGACTTCAACGAGGACAACAGGAAGATTGATGCGGCGGTGGGGGAACTTGTGGAGACACAAGCGCTTATCCCCCTTATGACGGCAGAGATAACCGAACAAGTGACAGCCGTCGAATTTGACCTCTCACAAATCGACTTGACACAGTACTGTGAACTGCAGCTGAAAACTACGGGGCTGGGTACGGTAAATGTCACGGTACTGTGTGCAACTTTCAATGACGACCGGACAGATGGACATTATACCTATGATACGGAAGGAATGGCCGGCGGCAGCTACACCGGACGCGCGCTCGAACTCTCACAGGTCTCAAAAAGTGAATATTACTGTGGCTGGAAGGCCGTATTTTATCCCGAGGAGAGAGGTATTCTTGCTGAGAGCTATTCCTGCTATCTGAAGGGTACGGGAAATCAGATCTCGGTGGAGCGCCGCTCTGGGGCGACAACTGTATCAGCGGCTCTGGGAGCAGGTACCGTCCGCAAGCTGACGCTTACGGCAACCTACTATGATCTGGTATCCGGTACATTCTATCTGTATGGGGTGAAGCGATAATGGAAATCAAAGTCTTGGTGGTGCATCCCGACGGCACACAGGAAATTGTGATGCGGACTGTTGAGGATGAGTTTTGGGAAAATGCTCCGCTTCGCGTTTTAACTGACGGGAACCCTCAAACGCCATAGTAGTTTAAACCAAAAGGCGACCCCCGCGTTTCAACACGGGGGTCGCCTTTTTTCCATTAACCTTGTTGCCCTGGAGTAAAATTACTCAGTAACAGCAGTGAAGTTAACAGTGATGGTGCAGGTCTGAGCAACGCCGCTCTCGCTGGTAGCAGTCACGACAAAGGTGTAGGCAGTAGTGCCGTTCACCAGGGCGACCTCAGCGGGGGTGGTCACAACGGCGCCGTCATCAGCGGTCAGGGACACGCCGACCTTGGCATCGGTGGTAGCAGCGATGGTCACCTCCGCGCTGGTGTTAACAGTGGAGGTGGTAGCGCCGGTACCAGTGGA
Source organism: Pseudoflavonifractor sp. (assembly GCF_050943825.1). Lineage (NCBI taxonomy): Bacteria > Bacillati > Bacillota > Clostridia > Eubacteriales > Oscillospiraceae > Pseudoflavonifractor > Pseudoflavonifractor sp. Next base: position 21,993 of record NZ_JBMNPX010000014.1, on the reverse strand, counting down.
AACGGTAACCTCGGAGCCACGGTTGGTCTGAGCACCGGTGGAGCCCACAGTGTAAGCCTGAACCTTGAAGCCGTTGTTAGCGGCATCGGCCTTGGTGATGTACACATACTGAGCAACCTTGGTGGTGGCCATATCGGACTTACCCAGAACCAGAACGCCGTCGGTCTTGTCAGCGGAGATGGCGGAAGCGGCAATCTCAGTCACCACGCCGTTGTCAATCTCGAAGACCTTGGCATCATCGGCCAGAGTGTAGAAGTCCTTGGTGCCGTCGGTGCTGGTACCCACAGTCAGAACGCCGTTGGAGAAGGACACGCCGGTCTTGGACACGCCGCCGTTGGCAGCCTCGGAAACAACCACGTTCTCGTCGTTCAGGCTGACCTTCATGACGGAACCAGTGGTCAGAGTGACCTTGGAGACGATATCGGTCTCCTCGCCGTTGACATAGCCGCCAGCGTAGGTGTGCAGCTTGGAAGCGCTGTCATAGGAAGCAACCACGTTGCTGGGGATGTAGATGTAGTTGCTGGTGGTGGAAGTATCCTCCTGGGTGCCGTTAACGACAAACACCAGAGCGGCCACGCCGTTCACGGAGATAACCACACCGTCAGCGGTGCCAGTGTACTTGGGGGTCTTGGCAATGCCAGTGGAAGTGCTCACAGTAGAGAGCTTGGTGGTGGTGCTATTGTAATTGGCAACCGCAAACACAGTGTTGTTGTTGCCGACACCAGCGAAGTCGCCAGAGAACTTAGCCAGACCGGGAGTAAAGGTGTCATCGGTCAGCTCAGTGTACTTCATATCGCTGCCGCCGAAGGAGACATCAGAGGTGGTCAGCTTGGTCAGGACATAGTTGCCATCGCTGTCGATGGAGTAGGCAACAGGATAGTAGTTGGTGGGAACAGCATAGTTGCTGGAGGTCAGAGTGTCGTTGCTGGCAATGGCATCAGCGTTGCCGCCGGAGACATTGACAACCTCAATGGTGCCGTCAGCCATCATCAGACGGGCGGTGGCAATGGTGGTGTCCTCAACGGAGGAGCCAACCACGTCATAGCCCAGAACGATAGCTACGTTGTAGGTAGCGGTGCTGTCAACCAGCTTGGCATAGAGAGCGTTGCCGTTCTCGTCCAGGAACAGGGTGACGTCCTTCTTGGCGGTGTTGTCCAGAGCATACATCTGAGCAACAGTCTGGCCGCCCAGAGAGCCGTTGGACAGGGTGTAAGCGGTGCCGTCGATGTAGATCTCGGTGGTGCCCTTGTAGCCGGTGATCTTGCCGGTGACGGTCTCGCACTTGGTGATGTAGGTGGTGCCGGCGTAGGTGATGGACATCACCAGGTCGCCCTTGGCCAGACCCTCATAACCAACAGCGTTCACATAGCCGGAGGTCACGCCGGGGACATACACGGTAACCTTGCCGTCGGAGTCGGTCTTGGTCTTCACAGCGCCGGTGACCTCAGAGACGGTCTTGGTGGTCTTCACCAGAGCGTCAACCACGCCGTCGGCGTTGCTGTCGATGACATAGGCCACGGTGTAGTTGCCGATGCCGACCAGATCGCCAACAACAATGGCGGTGCCGGTGGTGGCGGAGTAGTTGGTGACCTTGTAGTCGGTGGTGGCGTTGGACAGAGCCAGACCGTTGGCGGTCAGCCACTTGTTCACGTCCTTGGCCTTGGTGGAATCATTCACCAGATCGCCAGGAACGGCAACAGAAGCGTTGTCCTTGTCCTCCACGACGGAGCTGGAGACAATACCGTCGTTGTCCTTGTAGAAGGCGACAGCCTTGCCCATCTCGGTGACGGAGCCGGTAACCTTGTTGGAGACGGCGATGGAGTCAGCGCCAGCAGCCACGGTAGCGTAGCCGTTGGAATCCACACCGGTCAGCACGCCCACATAGCGGGTCAGGCCGTTGTAGGTGGTATCGGCCAGAGAGGCAGTGTAGTTGTACTTGGAGATGTACTTGGTGCCCATGTCGTACTGATACTCGGGCTCCACATTGCGCACGAACAGAGCGTTGAAGATCATCTGAGCAGCGTTGTCGCGGGTCAGAGGATCGGTAGCCTTCACGTTCAGGCCCTTGGTCAGGGAGCGCAGGGTGGTGTTGTTGATGCTGGTGGTCTGAGCATCACGCATGATGTTGGTGGACCAGTTAGCATCGCCCTGATAGCCGCGGTCCTCGGCGTCATAGCCGATGGCAACCAGCAGCATCTTGGCAGCCTGGACAACGGTCACAGGCTCGGTGGGGAAGAAGTGGCCCTGGCCGTCGCCGGTGATGATGCCGTTGGCGTAGCAGTACTTGATGTAGCCCTCGGCCCAGCTGGTGTCGATGTCGGTCAGGTCGGTCACAGTGCCCTCAAAGGCGCTCTGGTCGACGTCGCCCATCAGCATCATGGTGATGAGCTTGGCCATGGTGGCGCGATCCACAGTAGCAGTGGGGTCGTAGGAACCATCGGGCTTACCCTCGATGATGCCCAGGTCGACCATCATGGAGACAGCCTCCTGGTTGGTGATCTTATCGGAGTCGGTAAGATCAGCGTAGGTCTTGTCCGCAGCGCCGGCGCCGATGACCATCATGCCGAGAAGCATGACGGAGGCGAGGCCCAGGCTGAGGACCCGCTTGAGGTTTCTCATTTGGAAATTCCTCCTTCTAAAATTTTGAGTTTTGGGGGAAAACTAAGCGTTTCAGCAAAGTATAACGCCCCTTTCAGTCGAAATTTGAAAAAGAAAAGGGGGCGCTTTCACAGGAAAGCGCCCCCTTTTTGTAGAAAAATGTTTGGTTGGTAGACATTTGGTAGACATAGCCGCAAAAGTGTGCAGATAAAAAATCTGCAAATCATTGCGCGCCAATGGATTCAGCGATACAGACTGGTAGACATTTGGTAGACATGGAGTACTATTTCAGGAAAATAAACCGGCAAAACAAAGCGAGGGAGCTGGAAAAATTCCAGCTCCCTCGCGATGTAAAGACAGGACAGAAATCACCCGACAACTACAAGCCGGACTTTACCGCCCTCCTGGGGGGCGCGATCGTAGTAGATGGTGAGCGTGTCCGCATAGGCACGGGCCTCATCCAGAGAGGCAAACCAGGTCTTGGTAGCCTTGTTGTAGCAAACCACATTGCCGGCTACGGGGAGGATCATGTCGCTGGTGGTGACAGTGCCGATAGGCGCAACACCTTCACCGGGGTTCTCCTTCATATCAAAAGCAGAACGGGACACATTTTCCACGGCCTTCAGTTCCACCCAGCCAGCCAGCTTCTGGACACCATCCACTTCATCCAGAGAGGCGGTAATACCAACGGGCAGGCCGTCCTTAATGGAGGCGCCAGTGATCAGACGCTCGCTGCCTTCGCCGCCGTTTTCCACGGTGATGGTGGGATTGGAGTAACTCATGTCGCCACTGCCGCCGCTCTGGTCGTCGCCCTTTTTGGCCAGTCCATAGGTATACTGGTCGCCGGTAACGTCGTCAAAGACGATGATGTTGACTCGACCGGCGTAATCCTTGCCCACATAGCTGATTTTGCTGGCAGGAACGGTGGTACGGGTGAGCTGCTCGAAGGAGATCTCGCTGGGAGCGCCGTTGCCTACTCGCTCATAGAGCACGACATTGTCAGCCAGGGGCTCACCGCCCAGTGTACGGGCGGTCACGTCCAGAGAACCGGAAGCGCCGCTGCCCGACAGGCGGGAGAGCGTGAGAGAGCCGATCTTGCTGGAGGACACCGTCACCAGCTGGCCCTGCATACGGGCAGCGCTGTCGCCGCTGTAAGAGGTCTCGCCGGTAAAGGTGATGGGCTGGCCGCTGGCATCCCGAATGTCAGCCAGCGGAGTAACGGTGGCAGTGGAGCCTTCCATCTTCACAACGCCCACGGTGGTGGACTTGGCAGTGGAGGGAGAGACAGCGCCGGCCACCTGGCCGTCGGAGGTGAGAAGCAGCGTAATGACCTCGCCTACCTTAAAGGAAGTAAGGTCTGCATAGGCGCTGGAGAGCACGGGGAAGGTGGCGCCCATCATGGTGACACTCAGGGGGGTGGAAGGACTGGGAGCGGCGTTCTCATAGACGCCGGTCAGGCGCAGATCAGAGACATAGAGAGTCTTGGTGGACTTGTCATAGGTGGCCACATCGTACTGACGAATATCGGAGAGAGTAGCAGGCAGACCATTCTTCAGGATCTGATAGCCGGTATCGCTGCCCACCAGAGAGGCAAAGGGATTGCCGGAACCGGTGGCCTTGGCTACGGCGGCCTCCTCAGCGGCCTGGGCAGAGGGAAGATAGAGATACTCCAGCTTGCCGGTAACACCGTAGTGGAGCACCAGAGGGGAGCCAGTCTTCAGATTCAGATAAACCTTATCATAGGTGGTCTCACCGCTCTCGCGGTAGACAGGGGTGGTGGGGGCCACGTCCAGCTTCTCGCCGCCGGAGACCATCACATAAGTGGCCTGAGCGGACACGACGGAGGTGTTGCGCTGGGTGCCGCCGTCGCTGGGAATGATGGCAATGACCTTGCTGTTTTTGTCCAGCACCAGCTTGGCACGGGCACCTGCCAGAGTGGTATCAAATGGCGCATGATTGGTCTTGTAAGGATCAGGGCTACCAGTGGTGAGGATGCAGCCGGTAGTGCCGTCAGCTGCGGTAGCATTCAGAGAGATGACCACGGCCTCGTCGGTGATGCTGCCGCCCAGCTGGGTCAGATAGGGCGTCTCGGCGCCCTTGGGATTGGTGTACAGCATGTTCTCAAAGAGAATGGCGGTCTGGCCGCGGGTGATGGTGGAGTTCCAGGTCAGGGACACCCCGTCCGTCAGGCCGATAACGGAGGCAGAGGCCAGATAGCCGCTGTACCAGGAGGAACCGGACGCAACGTCAGAGGCGGTATAGCCCAGAATCCGCATCATAATGGTGACGGCCTCGGCAAAGGTGATGGTCTGGTTGGGACGGAAGGTGCCATCACCCACGCCTACCATCAGCATCTCGCCACCGCCGCCTTCCTCCGTGGCGCCAAGACGGGTGGAGGCGGCCAGGTTGATGTAGCCCCGGGCCCAGTGGTCACCCTTCACATCCAGGAAGATGGTGCGGTTCATCTGGGCAGAGGCCTCCTCGCCCTTGCCCATGATCTCAATGGCCATCTTGCAGAACTCGGCACGGGTCAGGGTGCCGCCGGGATTGAAGGCGGTGCCGCCGGTGCCGTTGACCACGCCCAGGAGGCGGAGCACCTCGGCGGCCTCAGCCACAGCGGGATCGGTGATGTCGGTAAAGCCGGAGGTACTGGCACCGCTGGTGGCAGCGGACGCCGGTACCACCACCATCAGGCCGCACACAAGGGCGGCTGCCAGCAGGCCGGCAAGGAATCGTTTGATTTTCATATTTCTCTCTCCCTTATATATGGAGTTGGAATGACGGAAAACGGAATCAGTCAGCCCGCAGGGCTTCCACAGGCTGGAGGCCGCTGGCCTTGATGGCGGGGTAGAGACCGAAGATGATGCCCAGGCCCACCGAGATGACAAAGGCACCAACGGTGATGCCGGCGTTGGGCAGCAATATGATGCCAAGGGTTTGTTTACAGACTATCAGTGTGCCGACATAGCCAACGGCGATGCCTAGGATACCGCCCAGGCCGCAGATCATACAGGCCTCAATGAGGAACTGGATGATGATGCTCCGCCGTTCGGCGCCGATGGCCTTGCGGATACCAATCTCACGGGTACGCTCGGTGACAGTGACCAGCATAATGTTCATGATGCCGATACCACCCACGATGAGGGAGATGGCCGCGATGCCGCCCAGCAGCATCTGCTGGCTCTTGTTGGCTTCCTCGGTGGAGTTGATGTAGTTGTCGGTAGAATAGACGTTGTAGTAACCGTAGCTGTTGCCGGTCTTGGAGTCACCAATCAGGCCCTTCAGGAAACCCTCCAGACGGGCGGCAGCCTCCTGAGTGGAGGCAGCATCCTTGGCCTTGACAATAAAGTCGGAGTTGCCGGTGGAGACATTGCTGGAGCCGGCCACCTGGAAGGCGCGGGTGGTGGTGTAGGGCAGAAGAATGAAATTGTCCTGCTGGACATAGTGCTGGGTCTCCTCGGTAAGGGTCTCCTCGTTGATACGGGACTCATACACACCGATGACCTTAAAGGGAACGCCGTCAAAGAGCATGGTCTCACCGATGGGATTGGCATAGTTAAAGAACATCTTGGCGGCATAAGAACCCAGAACACAGACCTGACTGCCGCTCTGTATGTCCAGATAGGTGAGATCACGGCCCTTGGCAATGGTGGCGTTGTTGCAGATCGACCACTGGTCGCTGCCCATCCAGATCTGGGGGGGCTGAGTGCTCCCGTCCTCCGAGTACATGTTGTTGGAGTTCTTGGCACCGTACTGCACGGTGAACCAGCAGTACTGGTTGGGTGTTACGCCCAGCACCAAATCGTCCATCTGCTTGCAGTAGTTATAGAGACTGTTGAACACCACGTCGTCGCTGGAACCGCCCGTCCACTTGTAGGCGGAGACCTGAATCTGGTTGGTGCCCATGGACTTCATCAGGTCCATCATCTGCTTGGTGGTGCCCTGGGCATAGGTCACCAGAATGATGACCGCAGCCAGACCGATGATGACGCCCAGCATGGTGAGAAAGGTGCGGCCCTTCCGGGCGCCGATGGACTTGGCCGCCAGCTTGATTGTCTGCTTTAAGTTCACAGCCAGTCCACCTCCTGCTGCCCGTCGGACACAATCTGACCGTCCGAAATGCGGACCACCCGGGGAGCCGTGGCCGCGATGCCGTTGTCGTGGGTGATGAGGATTACGGTAGTGCCTTCCTTGTAGAGCCGGCGGAGAATATCCAGCACATGGAGGCCGGTCTTGGAATCCAGTGCGCCAGTGGGCTCGTCAGCCAGAATGATGGGGGGATGGGTGGCGATGGCACGGGCGATGGCCACGCGCTGCTGCTGGCCGCCCGACATCTCGGTGGGCTTGTGGTCCCGCCGGTCCCACAGAGAGACCCGCTCCAGTGCGTCCCGCACCCGCTCCCGCCGGACGGAGGCCTTTACACCCTGGTAAATCAGGGGAAGCTCCACGTTCTCATAGGCGGAGAGGGCGGGGATCAGGTTGAAGCCCTGGAAAATAAAGCCGATCTGCTTGTTGCGCACGTGGGAGAGCTGACGGTCGGACAGGTCGGTGACATCAGTGCCGTCCAGATGGTACTCCCCGTAGGTGGGGATGTCCAGACAGCCGATGAGGTTCATCAGCGTGGACTTGCCGGAACCGGACTGGCCCACAATGGCAACGAACTCGCCCCGGTCAATGTTGAGGGACACGCCGTTGAGGGCGCGCACCTCACGCTCCTCCCCTTCATTATAAATCTTGAATACATCCTTTATATCAATGAGCATTCCATCATCTCCTTTTAACAGGAGCGCTTCAGCCCGCCTTGGAGGAGGCACTGGCCTTGCGGCCGTAATAGCTGCCGTCCTCGCTGGGGGTGTTGTTGTAGACCACGTCGCCGTCGTTCAGACCGGAGGTGATCTCCACGTTCATGTCGTCGTTCAGGCCGGTCTCAACAGGCACAACCACGCAGTCGTCGGGAATCTCTTCCTGCATATCGGCGGGCAGGGTGGTCTTGTCAATGGCGTTCTCGGGAGTCCCCTGGCCGGGCTGGAGCTGGAGATAGACAACAGCCTGGGGCTTCTCAGCACCCTCGGGGGTGTAATACCGCACGTCCTGAGTGGGGATGAGGACGCCGGTGCTCTCGGCGGCGGTGAACTCATAGTCCAGATAGTAGCCGCCCATCAGCGTGCCGGTGGGATTGTCCACCCGGATGGTGGCGGGGAAAACGGTGACGCCGTTCTCGTTGGTGCCCTGGACGGCCACGGTCTCCACCACGCCCATGTAGCTGTTGCCGTTCCAGTCGGACAGGTTGATGGTCATGCCCTCGGAGATGTACTGACGGTTACGGTCGTCCACCTGGATATTGACCGTCATAACCGCGTTGTCCGCGATGACGATGGCCGCGGTGCCGGAGGTGACCTCCATATCAGGCACCAGGGAGCAGGTGACCACGGTGCCGGAGATAGGGGCGGTGGCGGAGAAGTTCTGCACGTTCTTCTCAGCGTCGGTGACAGCCTGCTGGGCCTTGGTCAGAGACTCCTGGGCGGTGTTGATCTGCTCCTGCTTGGCTCGGATCTGCTCGTCGATATCGTTGGTGCCCTGAATCAGCAGCACCTGACCGGCAGTGACGTTGGCGTAGTTCATCAGGTCGGCCACCTGCTCCACCGGGCCGGAGGCCTTGGTGGCGATGGTGGTGGTCTGATAGTAGGCCAGCTTGCCGCTCTCATAGGGGTAGATGGGATTGCCGGCGGAGTCGGTCAGGGAGGCGGAGGCCACCATGTCGGCGGTGAGAGTGCCGGGATTGTCCAGCACAAAGACAACCTCAAAGGTGACAGAGCCCTCGGGGACGATGCGCTCTACCTTATTAATCTTCTCCACCGTGCCGGTGCGGGTGGTCATGGTGGCGGGGATGGAGATCTCAGCCGTCTGGCCTACGGAGATCTCGTTCTCATAGGCATAGCTGTAATAGAGGGAGAGCTTCAGCTTGGTGTCGTCCACCAGAACCGCGATCTGAGTGCCCGAGGTCATGGGGTCGCCCACCTTAACATCAGAAACCTCGGTGAGCTTGCCGCCGTGGGGCGCGGTGATGGTCAGATCATTGCGGCTCTTCTGGAGGTCGGCCATCTCCTCATTGAGCTTGGACATGGCCTCCTGCTGAGCAACCAGCGCCTCCTGGGCGGTCTTCAGCGCCTCCTCGGCGGCGGGAGAGGTGACCACATAGAGAGGATCACCGGCGTTAACCACCTGGCCCTGGGTGACATAGACCTCCTGGACCACGCCGTCGGCAGCCAGGGTGATGGTGGCGGAGTCCTTGGCGTTGGCAGCACCGCCGCCTCGGACTGTGGTGGAGATGGTGCCCGTGTACGCGGTGTCATAGATGGGTTCACCCAGGTTGGAATCCTTATGGTCGGTAAACACGAAGTACCAAAGTGCCCAGCCGGCAGCGGCGATCACCGCAAGAACGATAATCGCCGTGATAATGTTCTTGACGATTTTCCTGTTCTTCTTCTTGCGTTCCGGGGCTTTGCCAGAGGGCTGGGGAGCCGGTGTGTGAACGGGCGCCGGGTCCATGACGGGGGTGTTCTGTTCAGCCATTTTCATTTCCTCCTATTGCCGTAGGTTCTCATCATCATTGTAGCATGCGCCAAGCTGGAAAAGCACTACAAATGAATGACAACTTTTTAAGATAACCTTAAGATTGCCTCTCTGTTTCTTAGACGCAGAGACTGAAAAAAAGTTACTGCCCGAAAGAAAAAAGTTGCACGCAAACGTACGCCGCCGGGGGCCGGAACGGGGAATAAGGGGAGGGGGTAAACGGGTGCCCGACGCGCCGAAACGGGGGACCCAAACCTTATATGTATTTAAGGAATGGAAATGTTACAGCTGCGTGAAAAGTCCAGAAAAATTTTTAAAACAGGGCGGGAACCTTTTAAATGGCCGTATCGTCTAACAAAAAATGATAAGACAGGAACGGCGAGGACGTAGTTTTACGGTTGTGTTACAAATGGGGAAAACCGCTTGACGATTTCGCCGGGATGTATTATCATGCCCACAGAGGCAAGGGGAGTTATACGACCCTGAGCGGTTGTTTTCGACCCTGACACTCAAATTTTAGAAGGAGGAATTTCCAAATGAGAAACCTCAAGCGGGTCCTCAGTCTGGCTCTGGCCTCCGTCATGCTCCTGGGCATGATGGTCATCGGCGCCGGCGCTGCGGACAAGACTGCGGCTGATCTGACCGACATGGATCAGGTCACCAACAAAGAGGCTGTGTCCCTGATGGTCGATCTCGGCATCATCGTGGGCAAGCCCGACGGCTCTTTCGCCCCTTCTGAGGGCGTGGACCGTGCCACCATGGCCAAGCTCATCACCTACATTCTGATGGGCGACGTGGATGCTGCCATCTTCGAGGGCACCAAGACCGACCTGACCGACATCGACACCAACTGGGCCGAGGGCTACATCAAGTACTGCTATGCCAACGGCATCATCTCCGGCGACGGCCTGGGCCACTTCTTCCCCACCCAGGGCGTGACCGTTGTCCAGGCTGCCAAGATGCTGCTGGTCGCTCTGGGCTATGACGCCAACGCCAGCAAGTATCAGGGCGACTCCATGTGGTCCGTCAACATCATGAAGGACGCTCAGGCCGCCGGTCTGATCAACAACATGAGCGTGAAGGCCACCGACACTCTGACCCGTGACGGCGCTGCTCAGATGATCTACAACGCTCTGTTCGCCAAGACTGTGACTCCCGAGTTCCAGTATGACATGGGCGTTCAGTACCTGAGCAAGTACGTCAGCGCTGCCACCACCCTGGGCCAGCAGGTCTATGGTCTGGCCAAGGTTGAGGCTCTGGTGAGCAACATTCCTGCTAACGGCGACGCTACCCTGACCGCTCTCTCCGGCGCTACTGCCGCTGAGATTGCTGCCGTCAATGCCGCCAACGCTGCCAAGTTTGCCGTTTCTCCCGATCAGGCCGGCACTAAGGTTGCGTTCTACACCAAGAACGACGTGAACGTGAACAACGGTGTGGTTACTCTGACCTACAAGTCCCTGTACTCCACTTCTCTGACCGCTGCTTCTACTGTTGTTCTGGCTACTGCCAACACTGGCATCAACCTGACCAACGCTACTACCTCTAGCCACAAGGACTTCCTGGCCGCTGTTGAGATGGGTACTTCCAACCCCGATATCTACAGCTTTGTCAACGGCGTTCAGAAGACTGTCCCCAACGCTGCTGCCGGTACCGCTTTCAACAGCGATGTGACCACCGCTGCCGCCAAGAAGGGCGCCATCGTTGAGTTCATCGACAGCAACAACAACGGCAAGGCCGACATCATCAAGGTTACCGAGAAGAAGGTCGCCACCCTGACTGCTGCCCCCTCCACCAAGGTTGTGGGCGACGCTACCCAGGTTAAGGTGCCCGGCGTTATCAACGCTTTCTCCGCTGCCAACACCACTGAGACCGTGAAGGGCTATGCCGACCTGAAGAAGGGCGACGTGGTTCTGTACGTCCAGATCGGCAAGGTCACCTACATCGAGAAGGCTGCCTCCGTCTCCGGCGTTGTTTCCGGCCTGCACTCCACCAAGGGTCTCCTGCTGGACGGCACCTACTATCTGACCTCTGACCTGACCAACGCTTCCAACAGCTGGAGCAAGGACTACACCAACACCTACACCTTCTACCTGGACAACGCCAACAACATTGTCAAGGCTGTGAAGGACACCGACAAGGCCACCGACAACAGCTATGCTGTGGTTCTGGATACCGCTTGGGTTGACGGTACCGGCGCTCTGGGCGAGAGCAAGTATGCTCAGGCTCAGCTGCTCAAGGATGACGGCACCACCGAGATCGTGACCATCTCCAAGCTGGGTGGCAAGACCATCGTAAAGGACACCGCTGCTGTTGGCGGTGATACTTCTAACAAGACCGAACTCAGCAATGTTGTCAAGGATGCGTTCTACACCTATTCTGTTGACAGCAACGGCAAGTATGAGCTGACTGCTGTGACCGCTGATGCCACTGCTTCCACCGCTACCGAGATCAAGAACGGCAATGCCAACCTGACTGTCCGCGGCGGCGCCAGCAAGGGTGTGGCCAGCGCCAACACCATCTTCCTGGTCAAGACCACCGGTACCGACGGCAAGGCTGTCTACACTGCTTACAAGGGCATCAATGAGGTTCCCTCCATGTCCGGCGCTACCATGAAGGTCGTCGTGAAGAACGGTATCGCCTCCTACGTGTATGTCTCTGCTGCCGGCACTCTGACCGGTACTGTGGGCGACATCGTCTACTTCACCGGCTCCAGCATTGAGACCACTTACGTTCCCAAGAATGGCGATGTTCCCGCTCACTATGTGGTCAACGCCATTGTGAACGGCGAGGCTACCACTCTGAAGCTCGATGTCACCGCTTTCGACACCAACAAGCTGGTTAATAACAGCAGCGCTCCCGTTGTCCGCACCTTCTACACTGTTGCCGCGAAGGATGCTAATGGCATCGTGAGCAAGGTTACTGTTACTTCCACCACCAACGGCATCAACGTCTCCGGCGGCACTCTGGTTTCCGGCGCCACCGTCAAGACTGTGAACGCCGACACCGCTATCTACTACATCGGCACTGATGACGCTGTCAATACTCTCTCCTTCGATGCTGTGACCGCTGATGCTACCGACGTGGTCACTGTTATCGATGCCAACAACGACGGTATGGCCGAGATCGTGTACATCAAGCAGGTTCTGAGCAATACTGCTACTGCCTCTGCCATTAAGTACACTATTGATGGCGCTAATGAAACCTATGCCAGCAGCACCAGCGGCACTGTCGCTGAGGCCCCTGCTAAGGCTACTGAGGGCAAGACCGTGGCCATCAGCGAAGTGACTGTGGCTCCCGGTGCTACCTATGTGGTCAGCGGCACTGCCGTTGTGCAGAACAATGGCTCTCAGGCTGGTCCTGCTAACACCATCACCATTACCGTTACCGCCGAGGATGGTACTAGCACCAGCACCATTACCCTGACTTTCGTTGCTGCTGCTGTCTAATTCACAGTTGCAGTAATGCCAAAAAGCGGCTCCTGGGGAAACCCAGGGGCCGCTTTTTACGATTATTTACCGTCTGTTCCAGTCTCGCTATTCAATTCCTTTTCTGTGGACAGGAACCACTCCTCTGGTACGTCACGGTACTCCATGCGCTGATTCCCGTTAAGCGTACACACCAAAACTTCAATTTTCATTGCCGCTTCACCCCATATATCTCAATTTTCAGTCCTGCATCGATGGTGCCGATACTGGCAACAAGATTCATAACCTGCAATGTGGAGAATGTGACGCCGCTGGTCTGTGTGGCATAGGAGCGCTGATCCTGTATTGCCTTTCCATAGCCCTCTGTGTGCGCGCTTATAAAGACCGGTGAGCTGAAAATGGTTACTTTTGCACTGTAATAGTCCATACTGCCGGGATAACCCAGGGAAATTGCACTCAGATAGTTGCTTGCATAGTTGTTGCCGTTTGCGCTTTTGTACTCATAGTCCTCCTCACCGGCTGCGCCGTTGAGCCGGACATAGAGAACACACGTTTGGCTGGTGTTGCCATGGATGTGGAACTGTACCTCCCAGTACTGTGAAAAGTCGATCTCCGACAAATCAACATCAACCTGTCGGGCGCTTTCCGACGTGGTGATTTCGCCCAGCTTGATAATGGGAACTGCGGCAATCAGCTTTCCCACCTCCTCGTCAATCTTCCTGTTGTCCTCGTTGAAGTCCTCTCGGAGAAAGCTGTCCGTGCTCTCCCACTGGTGCAGGCCGATGTGTTCTGTCTGTGTACTCATGGCATTGCTCCTTTTCCCTGTTTTGTCTGTGCCCCTATGGGCCCTTCACCCTTCCCTGTCCGGGCGGCATTTGTTGCACGTTCCGGGCCATCCGGTTTCCCCCCTACGTACATATTCCGCCCTTTTCTCGAAAAAAGCCCCATATCTGTCTCCCCCACAGCAAAAAAGCGCTCTCTCCTCACTTAAAAAGTAAGGAGAGAGCGCTTTCATGTTCTTGTTAATCTTATTCCGCCTGCCGGACCGTCCCATCGGTTCCATCCACATAGAACGGAACCGTGTTGGTTGTAATCAGCCATACTGGATCCAGAGCCGCGCTGCCCGTGCTGGACAGGGTAACCTCATAGCCCGCCGTCATGCTGATAATTTTGCTGCATACATAACCGCCGTCCTGCACACCGCTGAGAAAGCGCAGCAGAATAGTGGCCACATCCAGGGGTTCACTCCCGGCCTCCGGCTCAGGGATGCCCATCAGCCGCTGGCCCCGGATACTCCGCAGGCTGCCATCCACATAGGTCAGTTCAGCCACGCTGTTGAACACCGGGCTGCCATCCCACAGCTGCTGTACTGTCACCAGAACGGTTCCATCCTCCTGCTCACGGCTCTCCAGCACCTGGCATGGGTAGCCCGCCTTTTCCAGCAGCTGCTGCCCATGCTCCTCCGGCGTCTTTTCACCCACCGGTACACTGTTCTCATCAAAGGTAAAGGAGAACTTGCCATCGCTGAGGAACTGTCCCTCACCGTAGCTGCCTGTGTAGGTGACCGGTCCCAGATCGCCCGACTTCACGCTCTCTCCCAGCAGGGCCTTGGCCATGGTATCCTCCGTAGTCCGGTCCCGCTCCACAGCCATGGTGTGCAGCCTGCTCTCAGGGGGCAGAGCCTCCATGTCCATGTGGATGTTGGCTGCCGCCAGGATTTCCACCGCGCCGGTGCGGGCTTCCTCCTGATAGACAGCGGATTTCCTCTCCTGATCCGCCACCAGCACCAGCAGGAACAGGTTCACCGCCAGAAGCATGAGCAGCACAATATTCTTAATCTTGGACCACTCCAAGGCGGTTCACCTCACTTCTCAAGGGTCCTGTATGGCAATCCACTTCGCCTTCAGCAGCTCAGTGGCACCGCTGTCCTCATAGGCCAGCAGCAGCTCGCTGCCCTCTGCCTTCTGGGCGGACATGGCCGCGGCGGCCTGGGCCTCAGGCAGCACGATGGACTGCTCACCTGTGTCGGTATAGCTGCGGAAAAAGAGCTCAAACTCCGTAATTTGTCCGTCCTGGATAATGAAGCGGGCGGCATAGCCCTCGCTTCCCAGCTCCACCGCCGCACCGTTGAGGCAGTAGCCATAGTCCGCCTGCCACTCGTCCTCACCCATCTGCTCCACGCCGATGAGATAGAGTCTGGCCGCACCGCAGGACTCACCCAGGGTCTGCTCTGCCACGGACCATGTAGCCTCGGCCACAGCCTTGGCATCCACCGGCTCTCCCGCCGTACCAACAGGATACTTGGGCTCATCGGAGGCAGATGTCTCGTAGCGCACATGGCCGTCGTCCAGAATACTCAGCCGGTCGGGCCACTCACTGACAATCAGCCCGTCCCCGCTGCGATAGCTGTTGTTGGACTGGGGATGGAAGCCCAGGGACTCCATGAGTCCCTCCCGGTCAGTCTCGCTCATCTGTGCCACCGGGTTGGACGCGTGGTATACCTTGGGTGCCGCCTGGGTGGCAGCCACCATCACATAGGGTGCCAGTTCCGTATAGCTGGTCTCATAGGCAAATACAGTTCCGTTGGGGCTGTATGCGGCCGCCGCGGTCTGGACAGGCCCGCTCAGCGCTTCTGCCGTGTCACAGGCATAGTACAGGCCGGTGCTCTCATTACTATAATACAGGCGCACGGCACCGTCCTCCTCAGCCAGCAGGAGCCGCCGGACCCCCTCCTCAGGCAGCGCCTGATTGACCGCGCCGCCGGACAGGGCGGATGAGAGCACAGTCAGGGGAACCGTCCCCCGGAAATCAAAGTAGATACCCCATGCGTTGGACAGCGCGTTCCGCCAGGCGGCCTCGGTGACCTGAACCGGCTCCTGGGCGCTGCCCAGGGCGTCGCCCAGGAGGCTTGCGGTGGCGTCAAACAGGGCGTCCACAGCGGTCTGGTCGTACTGCACGCCGTACCGGCCGCCGCTGCCCAGCTGCACCGACATGCGCACGGGTCTGGGCTGTATGCTGACGGTTGTCTCCTCCTGTACCGGCAGCAGGCCCACGGGCTTTCCGCTGAATATCCCACTGAGCCAGCCTCCGTCCCAGCCCGCCAGGCCGCCGATCTGGGTCCGCATGGTGAGGTAGACGGCGGACAGCGCCAGCAGGACAATGAGGATGTCCTTGCATAGTTCTATCAGGCGTCTGCGTTTTTTTCTACGCTCCATGGCCAGGCCCCTCAATCTTCAGCTCCACCCGAACCGTCAGGCCGGGGCCGTCCTTGTCCACCAGGCGAATGACGCCCTCGTGTCGGTCAATGATCTCCTTTGCAATAGAGAGCCCCAGGCCGGTGCCTCCGGACTCCCTGGAGCGGGCTTTGTCCACCCGGTAGAACCGCTCAAAGATGCGGGGCCGGTCGGCGGGCGGGATACCGATGCCGTTGTCGGCCACCTCCATCCACACCCGGTCTCTCAGCCGTCCGGCGGAGATATAGATGCTGCCGCCGTCGGGCGTGTATTTGATGGCATTGGACACCACGTTCATCATCACCTGGAGAATCCGTTCCCTGTCTCCCACAATGTTGGGCAAATCCTCCTCAATCCCCAGGCGGACGGTGTGTCCGTGGCGCTGGGCGTCCAGCAGAACGGCGTTGTATACATCCCGGATGGCCCCTTCAAAGGAGAAGGGCGCCAGCTTGAGCTCACTGTGGCCCGAGTCGAACCGGGACAGGGTGAGCAGGTCCTGGACGATGTGGGTCATCCGGTCGGACTCGTTGAGGATGACGCCCAGGAAGTTTTTCTCTGTGTTGGGGGGCAACTCGCCTGCGTTGTCCACCAGGGTCTCGGCGTAGCTGCGGATATTGGTCAGGGGCGTGCGCAGCTCGTGGGACACATTGGCCACGAACTCCCGGCGCATCTCCTCGGTCTTGCGCTGCTCGGTGACGTCGTGGATTACCACCATGACGCCGCCGGCGCTCTCGCCGGAGAAGGGTGCCAGCAGCAGCTCCAGGATAGTGCCGTCAATCTCCCGCTCGCCGTCCAGATAGCCGGGCTGCTCCACGGCCAGCACGGAGGGCAGGGCGGCGATGTCGCCGAAGAGTGTGTCATAGGTCACCTCGCTGCCCCCCACGGGGATGGTCCGGCGGAGCATCCGCTCAGCAGCGGGGTTACACTGGATGACCGCCCCGTCCCGTGAGAAGGCCACCACACCGTCGGTCATGTGGAGGAAGAGGGTACCCAGCTTGTTCCGCTCGTTCTCCGCCTCCTGGATGGTGTCCCGCAGCTGCCGGGCCATGTTGTTGAAGGTACCGGTGAGCACGCCGATCTCGTCCTTGGAGGCCACCTCAATCTTGTGTGAGAAGTCTCCCTTTGCCACCCGCTCGGCGCCTGTGGTCAGCCGCTCGATGGGGGTGATCATGGTCTTGGAGAGGAGGAAGGAGAGCAGGATGGAGATAACCAGTCCAAAGGCCAGCGCCTCCAGGATCAGCTGGAAGAGCTGGGCGTTCAGGTTCTGGACCGTGGTACGGTCGTCCAGGATGTAGATGATGTACCGGTTCTCCCCCCGCTGGATGGGCACCGCCACATCCATGTAGTCGGCGGAAACATCCTTCATGTTCCCCTCCTGGTTCTGGATGGCGGCGGTGATGTTGGGGGTAATGCGCAGGTTGGCACCCTTCTCCTCGTCGGAGGCGGCCAGGCACTTGCCGGTGGAACCGTCCAGGATAAAGTAGTTGCGGTGGCGGTTGTCAATGCCCAGGGCGCCGATGTAGCTCTTGAGCACGTCCTGAATCACGTCCACATCGCTCTGCCCCTCTCCTGCCTCGGCCTGCAGGTCACGGGCCAGGGTCTCGTTATCGGAGCGGAATACGGTGTGCATCTGGTCATAAAATTCCGTCAGGTAGAAGGCGGACACCGAATTGACCAGAAACGCCCCCACCACCGTCATCAGCGACACAATGAGCAGCACCATAATGAGCACCAGCTTCATATGCAGGCTTCTGAACACGGCGTCCTCACCTCCTGAAGTGTTTTCCGAACTGTCTCATGGGCTTTGCTTTTATCGAAATATCCTTATGTGCTCAACAGGTATCCCTGCCCCCGCCGTGTCACGATGAGCTGGGGCTGAGCCTCGTCGCCGCAAAGTCCGCACCGTTCTCCCCGGCCTGCCGGCCAGGATTCACTCCGCTCCCTTGCGGCTCCTCTCCCCACAGGAACCGCTTTGCCTGGTTCCTGCGGGGTCCCCTTTGTCCCTTTTCGCAGTGGAGGACGACCCGGCCCGGGCCTTCTCCTGTTACGGGTTGAGCAGGTAGCCCTGGCCCCGTCTGGTGACAATAATCTGGGGCGCAGCCGGGTCGTCCTCCACTTTTTCCCGCAGGCGGCGGACCGCCACGTCCACAGCCCGGACGTCGCCCACATAGCCCTCGTAGTTCCACACGTTTTCCATCAGGGCCTCCCGGGAGAACACCTTTCCCGGCCGGGCGGCCAGGAACCGCAGCAGTTCATACTCCCGCTGGGTCAGGTCCAAGGCTTTTCCATCCTTGTAGGCCACCATCAGGTCCTGGTCCACCGAGATGCGCCCGGCCTCCAGCCTGCTGGTACCCTGGGGCGCGGCAGGTGCGCCGCCTCCCATCTCCCGGCGGCGGATATTGGCCTTCACCCGTGCCAGCAGCTCCCGCATGGAGAAGGGTTTGGTGATATAGTCGTCGGCGCCCAGCTCCAGGCCCATGACCTTGTCGTTCTCCTCCTCGCGGGCGGTGAGCATGATGACCGGGGTGTTTCTCCCCTCCGCCCGGATGCTGCGGCACACGTCAAAGCCGTTCATTTTGGGCAGCATCAGGTCCAGCAACACCAGATCGGGGTCCTGCTCCAGGGCCAGCTGGAGCCCGGACTGACCGTCATAGGCCTCCAGGGTCTCGTAGCCCTCCCGGCCCAGGTTGAAGCTGAGGATGTCCACAATATTTTTCTCGTCTTCCACAATGAGAATGCGCTTGTTCATGACTGCCTCCTCTGCAGGCGGCCTCTCACCGCCCCAACAGCACCTTTGCCTTCAGCACCGCCGCCACTGTTTTGGCGTCGGAAATCTCGTTGTTCATGACCTGCTCCACCAGCTCTTCGAAGGGTACCTTGATCCGCTCCAGGAACTCGCCCTCGTCGGGATGGCAGGCGCCCTGCTTCAGTCCCCGTGCCAGGTACATGTGCAGCACCTCGGTGCAGAATCCGGGGGACGCATAGAGGCAGCCCATGTAGGTCAGCTCCTCGGGTTCCAGGCCAACCTCCTCGCTCAGCTCCCGGAGTGCGGCAGCCCGGTGGTCCTCAGGGCCGTCCAGCTTACCGGCGGGCAGTTCGGTGATCACCTTCCCGAAGGGATAGCGGTACTGCCGCACCAGGGTCACCATGTCCTGGTCGTCCAGGGGCAGCACGGCTACGCCGCCGGGGTGCTCCACCACCTCTCTGCCCGACTGATGCCCATCGGGCAGCTCGATTTTATCCACCTTGAGGGTGACAATGCGTCCCCGGAAAATCTCCCGGCTCTCCAGTGTCTTTTCTGTCAGTTCCATCATGAATCTCCCCATCTATTCAAGTATCATATGGAATTATCCGGCATAGCTCAGGTTATGCTCTCTGTTCCAATTTTCCGCTATTGTATTATTATAGCATAATCCCTATTTCAGCGCTACCCCGGAGACGCTTCTTCCAGTTCCCCCAATCATTACAGCTATTCACCGCCGAACAGGCCCGCTATAATGATAGCCATGGTATTCGGCCCGTTTTGCGGCCCATTTTCTCATCAGAGCAAGGAGGTCCGTTCTATGACCATCCAATCCATCGGCAGCGGCAGCGCAGTACTGTACATCACCGCGGCAGATCTGAAAGAGCGAGGGCTCACGCCCGCCCAGCTCACTCTGGAGGAGGCGCTGGAACTGGCCCGCTCGGCCTTTGCCAGGTCCGGCATGCCTCTGGAGGGTCCCATTGAGATTGAAGCCTACCCGGAGGCCTGCGGCGTGCTGGTCTTTGCCCGGGTGGCGCCGCCGCCCCGGCAGTGGTTCTCCTTCTCCGGCTTTGAGGAACTGCTCTCCGCCGTCCGCGCCCTGCCCGCCCTGTGTCAGGACAGCGCCCTGGCCTGGCTGGACGGCCGTTTCTGGCTCTCGCTTCCCGGCGGCGAGCGGGGCATGGCGGCCTGTCTGTCGGAGTTTGGCCGTACTGAGGGCGCGGACACCCATCCGGACGCCCGGCTGGCCGAGCACGGCCGCTCCATTCTGGAACAGGACGCCCCGGCCGTGCTGCTGCGCCACTTTCCCGCCTGAGCACATCTCTCTGTCTGAGCCCTTGACAGGTATGGTATAATAACCACAGAGTGGCTATTATGCTTTTCTTTCAGCCGTTTTTCTCGCCCCTTGTGGGGCAACCGAAAAACACGGCATATGATACCATTCCGCTGCCGCTCCATGGTATCATAACTTTTACAGTGGTATTTGTGCCGTCTTTCCGGCGCACACCGCCATACCCGCCCGGAAGGAGGTGCGTCCCAGTGGACCAGAAGGGCATTAAAATTATCTCCAAGAACCCCAAGGCCTACCACGATTATTTTATCGAGGATAAGTATGAGGCCGGCATCGAGCTCTGCGGCACTGAGGTCAAGTCTGTCCGTCAGGGCAACGTGAACCTGAAGGACGCCTTCTGTATCGTCAAGGACGGGGAGCTGTCCGTGGTGGGGATGCACATCTCCCCCTATGAGCAGGGCAATATTTTTAACAAGGACCCCCGCCGTACCCGCCGCCTTCTGATGCACAAGCGTGAGATTCTCCGTCTGTTCCAGAAGACCAAGGTGGACGGCTATTCTCTCATCCCTCTCTCCCTGTATTTCCGCAACGCGCGGGTAAAGGTGGAGGTTGGTCTTGCCAAGGGCAAGAAGCTCTATGACAAGCGGGACGCCGCCGCCGCCAAGGACGCCAAGCGCGAGATGGACCGGGCCATGAAGTCCCGGGGCGGCTACTGAGATAAGGTTTCCCATACTGAAAGGAGATGTTCCCCATGGCTCAGAATCCTCTGGTTACCATTGAGATGGAGGACGGCGGCAAAATGGTCGCCGAGCTCTATCCCGACGTGGCTCCCAATACGGTCAACAATTTCATCAGCCTGGTGCAGTCCGGCTTCTATAACGGCCTGATTTTCCACCGGGTCATCCCCGGCTTCATGATCCAGGGCGGCTGCCCCAACGGCACCGGCATGGGCGGCCCGGGCTACACCATCAAGGGCGAGTTTGCCCGCAACGGTGTGAAGAACGACCTGAAGCATGACCGCGGCGTGCTGTCCATGGCCCGTGCCATGCATCCCAACTCCGCCGGCAGCCAGTTCTTCATCATGGTGGAGAAGGCTCCCCACCTGGACGGCGACTACGCCGCCTTTGGCAAAGTTATCGAGGGCATGGACGTGGCCGACGCCATTGTCTACACTGACCGCGATGTCCGTACCGACCGTCCCCGCAAGGATCAGCGGATGAAGTCTGTGACCGTGGAGACCTTCGGCGTGGACTATCCCGCCCCCGAGAAGGTCTGATTTCCCATTGCTTTCACTCCGGCGGGGCTACCCGCCCCGCCGGATGAAATATTCTCTCCGCTTACCGGCGGATGAGAATCCAAGAAGAACAATCGTCGTTGTTTTATCTTTCTCCCTTTTCCCATGGAAGAATGATGGTATCGTTTCCCCATCCGGCCAAGGCCCAGCGCAAGCGGGTTCGTTCGGAGCGGAGGAGCAGCAGAATGAGCGAGCTTTGCCGTTTGTGGTCAAGCGGGTGCTATTGGTCCGACGCTCTGACTTTCGTTCCGTTCTCCAATCCAGACGAAGCCCAGCGAAGCGGGTTCGGCTGGAAGAGGAGGAGCAGCGGAATGAGTGAGCTTTGCCGTTTACGGCGAAGCGAATGATATGGAGCTTGCTCCGACGACATGGGGGCGTACTGGTTTCGACGGGGACGTAGAGGCGGGAATAGCGGGCGGTGGCGCCTGGCCACCTTAAAACGGGCAACTTATAAATTAAAGAACGACGACAACGTAGTTCTCGCCGCGGCTTAACGCGGCCGTCCAACCCGGAAGGACCACGGTCCGGGATTGGGCGTCGACGAGTGGTGCACGTGTGTGCGCAAAGCTTTGAGCGCACCATGAACAATGAAGCTACCAAGCCCCTGAGTGTGACGGCTCACGCCTGGGTAAGGGAATGTAAATAACCGTCTGCGCCCGGAGAAGTTCCCGTTGAAGCGTTTTCGGACAGGGGTTCGACTCCCCTCGCCTCCACCAAATAAGAACTGCAATTTTGATACAATGGGTATCAGGATTGCAGTTCTTTCTTTTTGCCTGAAAGCCCTGATTTCAAGGGCTTCCGGGCATTTATCGGCCCCAGTCGCCCTCATGCAAAGC
>NZ_JBMNPX010000013.1:0-76762 GCF_050943825.1 Pseudoflavonifractor sp. | reverse complement strand
CTCCTGTTCCAACAGGCCAAGTAAATAGTAGTCAATTTCACCCCACCGGCTCTGGCGGCGCAGGTTTTCGCTGAAAGCAATGGCCTTTTCCGCGTCAAGGGTCTCGGCCTGCTGCGCTTCGGTCCATTTTCTCACCAGAGCGTGCACCTCAAAGGGTGCGCCTTCGCTGCTGACCACTACCGGCGGCCAGAGGGAATCAAGCCGCGTGATTCTCCCGTCAATGGCATCCTGGATACACTGGTCAAAGAGCGGTTGCAGTTCTTCCTGTACCTCGGGCTTCATCCAGTAACAGCGTCCGTCCGCACTATTGCGTTTTGGTAAACTCATGAGATGCTCTCCTCTCAGGTCTGCTGATGCTGCATGGATACGATATGGCAGTCCGGGCAGAACTCCACATAGAGCGTGCCCTCCGCGCAGTCAAACACTGTATCCCACTGAATTTGGGCCAGATATTTCATGGGCTTGCCGCAGTGAGGACAGGTCGTATATTCCGCGTCCTGCACCCAGTTGCCAAAGCCGCCAATGGTATTCACATCCTGGCAGGCCGCGCCATAGAACAGGGGCGCCGGCGCCTTACCCAGCACAAAGGGATTTTCGGTGAGAGCCTTGTAGTCCTCGGGACTGACATAGCAATCCGTCTTCTCCGCCCCGTCAAAGAGTTCGGAGGGAAAGACCTCCACGCCGCCATCCAGGGTGAACCGGTTGAAAGCGGGGCCTTTGAGAAATCCCACACAGCTGGGGCAGCAGGTGGCGGTCAGGATGCCGTCCAGTCCCAGGAACCGGAGCCGCTCATCCCGGCCGTCCAATACCAGCATGTCCACCATGCGCCCGCCACAGTGGGGGCATGTGTCCTCCCTTGCCCGGCCAATGCGGACGGGAGATTTCTCACCGGTGGTTCCTTTGACCATAGGATAGCAGGTGTCGAAGTTGAGTTGGATTTTCTGGCCCTCCTTGTTGAAGGTCCAGCCTCCGATTTGCGCATAGCTGGATGGGTCCACATAGAGGCCCTTGCGCCAGGGCCGGGGATTTCGTTCCAGCTCCAGCAGAGTCTGCATTGCCTTGTCATCTCCCTGCATAGCAAGGCAACTCATCAGGTTGGAGGCCTCGCTGGAATATTCCGCGGACAATAGCGCATGAATCAGACCATCCCGCACATCGGCAGGAGCGTGATAATAGATCTCACAGGGCCAGAACACCCCTGCGGCCAGTGCCGCCCGCTGGATCTCCGGGTCGATGGCGTCCCGATACCCCAGCAACTGCCAGAAGTCGGTGAACTCCGGGTCCTCCATATCAGCCAACCTCTGGATGTTCTGGATCAGGTTTCTCTGCTTCTCTGCGATTTGTTCCGGCGTCCAGGACAGCGCAGCTTGCCGATCCTGCTCACACTTACATTTCCAGCACAATCCCTCATAGCCCAAGGAGGTCCCACAGCCGGGGCAGGTGTATTTCAGGCTCATATTCGTTGACTCCTTTCCAAAGATAGAAAAACGCCCCGCGACACCCTGTCACTTGGACAGGCTGACGCAGGGCGTGAAAAGGCCGCAAGAGAGGAACCACATCTACCCCCAGATGTGGTTTCCTCCACAGACAAAATAATTTCCTCATATATAAAAGACGCAGTGATCAACTGCTCTGTTTTTTCTTTCATCGCATAACCTCATGATTCATTACCATGCCAAAAATCAAGGGCCTGAAAAGGGTGCAATTTAAACAAATTATATCATACTACTGTGCAATCGAAAAGGTGTATTTATTTTGACAGATTATATAAACGAAGTATTTACCGGAGAAAACCTCGTATAGTCATAAAGTAAAATGTAGCCTCTCCCAGCATGAAGCGGAAAGAGCTACATTTTACTTTGTAGTATGTTTTATCCTATGAAACCGACTGCAGACAAGGCCAAAAAGGAACCGCCCTAAGACGCAAAAGGAGAATCTCTGGGTGCCTGTGTGGCAATCTAAGAACTCTTGGTTATGTGAATATTGAACTGTTTGTGCGGTCTTTCTTACAGAAAAAATACTGATTAAACTTTTTGTTACCCCTAGCATTTGCGGCTGATGTTTGGCCTGTAAGACAGCACAAGTTCCCCATTCAGCAAAGTGAGAAACGCCTCCGGAATCCATCTTAAAATACCACTGCACTGGTATGCCAAAAATCATTGACAAAGATACAGAGAATCGAAATCTGCTCGCAAATTTTCTTTGTGGAAAAGAATGCTTCTTCAAATATTGCCTGTACCACTACATTAGGGATGGTCAGTATTGTCCTGTGTGACTATGTAGCCAGAAAAATAGGGAACGATGGAGAGGGACATTTGACTTTCTTGTCTTCCGAAGCCCACGACTTCAGCTGTATGTAGTTCACTCCATCAGCTTTTAAGTTCCGTCAGATACTTGATAATGGTCTGATTTTTGTGGCACACAATTACCTCATCGCTTCGCAGGGCTGCTCGCGCATGGGTATACGAACAATCTGCATTCAGGTGCACCTTTGCCCAGCTCATGTTGCTACACTCGCTGTTGGCTATAACATTTATAGATGACCTCATACATCACACTGGGGACAATTTGTCCCCAGTTATGATCCAATCACGGAAAACTGTAGCTATATCATGTCCGCCTCCCAGAAATAGCCCAAAGGCTACAACACCATGTGATAGTTTTTGGTTACCTGCTACTGTCCATAATCATCACTCACGGATACCCTGAACACCATTAGGCAGCTGTGCTAGAGCAAGAACAGTCTGTTGAGGATCTCCATCTGGCCCTCTGCTTCGACTTACTCGAGACGCATTGCTGTCCATCCTAGACTCTAAGGAGGACAACAACCTGGACAGCCTGTCCTGGACGGATAACACTTTAGCGCTGCTCAGCCAGGTATCTAGAATGGATGATTTCCAGCTTGTTTGTTTTCTTACCGTCTGATAAAATGAGAATAATTCCATGCTGGACTTTCCAAAATTAACAGCGTTTGGTTAGCGGATCCCCAAGCAGATGGTACGGGAAATCAAGATGTGCTGCCTGACGCTCCAGAGGCAACCTTGATAGGCAGATGCAGTTCCTGATAGGCAATCAGATCCTCCTATCATATGCTGTTTCTACTGGAGCTGTCCAATAGCTACATCTGGCTTCATACGACCTAAGGGGAGCACAGCTAGAGCAGCACCAACTTTTTCGAACCTGACCATCTTGGATATGGACGCCCTTTATGAGTGCATTGTGCGCTAGAACGCCGAATACGCCGTTATGGCTCCACAGGGAGAGACCCTGAAAGAGGTGGAGGCCCATACGCAGCGGCGGAAGAAGTAAAAAAAGCAGATCATACAGTTAAAAGCGAAGATAAAAAGAGAAGCAATTCAGCAGACAAACGGAGATTCGGCAGGAACTTATTTACTTAGAAGAGAAATTTGAGATTTACATGGAACGGAATAACATCTTCAAACTATTGGAACAGAACTATAAATCATTCGAAAGTAATTTGTTTCGAATTGATGAGCTTTTTCAAAAACGCTACATGATAGAGCAAAATTTCGGGCAAAAAACTACATTAAAAAATTTTGTGCAACAACATTGCTTTTATAGCTGGAAAAACAGAGGGCGTTGCATCGATGTAGATGATTTTCTAAATACAATTGGCTACCCCCTTGATCCTTACGAGACAATCAATCTATATTCGTATTTAGACAGAATCGAGGGAATTTATAACCTATGGTATCTTGCAAAAAACTATCGATATTTATCTGAAAAGCCGCCTAAATTCTATATAACTTATAGCATCCTCAAAACATTACTCGACGATTGTCTCTCTGATTTTAATTACAAAGCATATTACAATTCAGAAGTTGAGCAACTCATAGTAGCTGAGGACAAACCAGAGGTAACTGCCGTTGCAGAAATCGTAGATCCTCAAACTGCCTTTGAAATTGTACGATATAATCACCGCACATTGCAAGGAAACTTTGAGGCAAAAAAACGCATTCTTCTTACAATGGGAGCAGAATTAGAACCCAAAAGAAATGTTTTAAAGGGTATAAATCAGTCATTGGAGCGCAACATTTTCTTTATGCTTAATAATTTAAATCTCCGGCATAACAACTGTGCGGAGGGAGACAAGAACTATAAAAAAGCGGTAGCTTCTATGACTCCGATGGACTTGGAGCATTGGTATGATGTGCTATATCAAATGATTTTGTTGGCTAATTTGGAGCTAGAAAATTCGAAGCGACTGCATGATATCGATAGTCTAAAGAATACACTTTCAAGAGAAAACCTATAGATGCACTAAAAAGAAAACTACGGGATCTGCATTTAAAGGTCCAGCAGCGAGCGCCAAAGAGAACTGTTTAGGCGTGTCATCTGAGTGATGTGACTGTCCTTTTGCCTCAATACATCCAATCCCTGTGCTTTCCAGATTCGCAGAAGAGATAGCACAATTATATTAGTAATGTAACCGCAGATACCACGGTTTTTTGCGCTTTACCTTGGACACCATACGGTTTTACGCCGGAATTATGCCGGTACGAATACCGTTTCAGTGCGGACGGCAAAGCAAAAAACCAAGACTGCCGGGGAGGTAGGGGTGTTCGGCGAAAATGCAGCCATATACAAAAGCCTCTTTGTAGTTACAAACACAATTATCAGTTCGGCAATGGTATAGGTGCCTCGGCTGAATCATATATGGATTGGCTGATTTGACTGTCTATCAGGTATGTGTGTTTGTTGGGCATTGGGTCAGTCCTTGACTGCCTGCCGCGGTAGACCGCCCCGTAGCCCCTCTGCCGCTACGCTTTGATAATCCCAGCTCCATTGGACAATACCCATCAAGAGTTTCGGATTTTGGCTCTAAGACAGGTATTATCTACATATTACTTGCGTATTGTCAGCATATTACAAAGGCAAACCACGGCTGGAGGAAAAGGCTTGCCAGTACGACAGTGCGCGTACCTGACACCAGTAGCTTTGAGATTTCAGTTTCAGCAATATGAGCCAAACACTCTGCATCCTCCCTATGGACAGAGAAGGTCTACCTCCCGTATTTCTTTTGTAGAAAAGGCCTTCCATCCAAAATATTCTTTCTGGGAAAGCCCCCATCCCCTGCTCTTAGATACACCAGACGCATTTTGCCTATTATTTACATATTATTTGCATATTTCACATATTATCTGCTTATTAGTCAAATATTACACAGATATAAAATGCAGATTGCAGAAATTGAAAAACATATTAGATGCATATTGCATATTAAAGTCATCGGGCATAGAAAGAGCCCCACCGTGTGGTAGGGCTTTCTGCGTTCTGCAATACTTTTGCTACGATTGGCTAGATGTCAAGTTACACCCTATGGTAGCGACAGCGGCATGGAGTTTGACTCTATGCCGCCATGCGGAAACGAGATGCAGAGTGTCTTTTCTACAGAGAAAATATCTGAATAGGCTTCTTTTTCGGCTAACTGTAGTCACAAAGGCTCTGGTTTTCTCCATTCTATTTTAAGA
Source organism: Pseudoflavonifractor sp. (assembly GCF_050943825.1). Taxonomy (NCBI): domain Bacteria; kingdom Bacillati; phylum Bacillota; class Clostridia; order Eubacteriales; family Oscillospiraceae; genus Pseudoflavonifractor; species Pseudoflavonifractor sp. Next base: position 71,270 of record NZ_JBMNPX010000013.1, on the reverse strand, counting down.
GATATGTTGACGAGTTTTTAGGTTTGAACATATCGCATTGTGAATTGGGAATCCTGAAGAGTTTACAGAGATTCCGCCTCATAAAAAGAGAGCTAACTAGTTAGTTCTCTTTTTATTTAATATCCTCTTAAATCATGCAGCAGATCGGAAAGTTCTTGATTAAGGCCTATAAAGCCAAGAAGGTACTCTTCTGTAATCTCAAATTGCCTATTTCCATCCTTTACTCTTTCTTTTGTCGCCAATGTTTGTTCGCCAGATGCGTTTGTAATGCGATAGCTATGAATTATTCGGTTTCTCATTCGGATAATTTTGGCAAACAGTGTTTCAATTTTATCTCCACATTTTGAAGTGATGACCTCATGAACGCTTCCCTTGAGATGCCCTGATTCCAAGTCTATTAGATGATGCCAGTCGTATTTATCTAAGTCATCACATCTGAGGATATTCTCAACTATAAAGGCGTTATTTGAGTTAAAAACACAAATAGCGCTCCCTAGCAGTTCGCGGTATTGCTTAGTAGGTAGAGATTGTCTTGTATAGCTTTCGTACATCTTGATTCCCTCTTGCTTTATCTTTTAATCAAATATCCTGTACTGGTAAATTACTAAGTTCCTGAGAAGGCACCTTTGCCCAGCACTTAGTCTTGTCAAGCTCCGGGTAATAGCAGCGCCACTTGTCGTAATCCTCTTTGGAGATTTTACCCATGAGGTTCTATTTACTACATTCTTGACTGTCGTGAGGACTATCAATGGCTCGTCCCTTAATTGCCACAAACTTGTTTAATATCTGTAAAAAAATTAAAGGGCGCATTTTGATTGCCCTCCGGCCCCCTACTTCCTCGGCGATTTTGTTTTTTTACTTTGCCGTCCGTAATGAAACCGTATCCGAACTGGCGTGATTTCGGTATCAAAGTGTATACAGATCACCAGTTCATCCCCCGGAGAATGCATTCTATCTCCTCACCAAAGCCAAGACGCTCAAAGTACTGCTGTGGAATGATAGTTCCACCTTCAAGTGATTCGCTGCGTCCGAGTTTTGCAGCATCCCACTGATAAACCGCACGGTTTTAAGCACATCTTTTCGGGTAGCAAGCAAATACCTAAACTATACAACCTATTCCCCTCCAATGGTGTCTTTCATCGCCTTCAGCGCATCCTTGGAGGAATAGCGTTGCTCTGTCAACTCAGTTTCTTTCTCAGCCTCCTGTAACTTGAAATATACTTCACCTCCGAACTGCAAGTTTTCGAATGCCTCCATGCTCAAAACCACCATATCAATATATCCGTTTTTCGTCAAGAAAACAGGTTGAGCTGTTTCATGAACTGTCTTTGATATGTCTACAAAGTTATTTATCAAATCAGAAACAGGTCTAACCATACTCATAACATCAACCTCCTTGCGAGAATTTTAGCATGATTATGTTGAAATATCATCTAGTTGACACAAAAATGATGAATGAACTCATCCAGAACATCTATGTAGATGCTGAACTGACAGCGGAAACAACTATCCGGAATATCCGGATAGTTCAGACTGATGGCTCCCGTCAAGTTAACCGTCAGATAAAGGCACTACAATCTACAGGCTATCATTGCTGTGGGCTTCAATGTCAATAACGACCGGGTTGTCCAGTTTCGCAAGTGGGCCAACGCCATCATCAAGGACTCTACAATCCAGGGCTGGGCCATGGACGCGGCAGCGTACTCACAAAAGGATACTTCGACCACCTGCTAGTACAGAGCCAGGAGATTCGGATGTCTGAGCGCAGGTTCTACCAGAAGATCACCGACATCTATGCCACTGCGTTGGATTATGACAAGTCGGCCAAAACAACGCGGCTGTTTTTTGCGGAGGTACAGAATAAGCTCCATTGGGCCATCCATCGTCACACAGCTACGGAACTGATTATGGAACGGTCCAATGCGGAAAAGCCACCCATGGGGCTGACCTCCTGGGAGTAGAAAGATCCAGAAGTATGATGTGTCCATCGCCAAAAATTATCTCTCCAAAGAGGGACTCCAGCCGCTGGAACGCATTGTTACCATGTATTTGGACTATGCGGAATATCAGGCCAGCCGCAACGGGTATCCTTCTCGCCAACTACATCCAAAATAAGATCCCATTTGGGTTGATAAAAGCAGCAGTTACCGAGCAACTCTCGGCAACTGCTGCTGATAGAGGCATCTCAAGTAACGAAAAACGGTCCTCACCTTCAAAGTCGCACAATAGCCATCTTGTAGCCAGTGCTCCAGGCCGCTCCAGCACGGCCACCAACAACTACAGCCCAGGTCTTGTCCTCAGCCCAGGTCTTGTCCTCTTCCTCGGGGTCCAAACCCAGCGCCTTAATCGTGCGTGTCAGTTTGGATGTGCTATGGTATGAGTACTTACCCTGGACATAGGCCATCACTTCTCGCCCGTTAATGCGCTCTTCTAACATAGACACTCTACTCATTTTTGTGTACCTCCAATAAAACAAAATAGGATTATATGCCATAGATTTAAGAGTTTTTTGTATGAACTATTTGAAAAATCTCTACCTGAGCTGCTGGGGATTGCTGACACCAGTTTGTACAACCAGAGGGAATCACTGGCTGCATTCTGTGCTGTGAAAGTAAGATTCAGGAACTTTACCAAGGCAGATTAGTGAACTTCTTAATAGATGAGTTAATCACCAACATCTGTCCAAGCCAGTGGGGATTGTTGATATCGGCTCTGTGCAACCGGAGCGGATCACTGACTGCGTCCTGTACTGCAATCGTGTCTACCCTGTTGCTTTAGCAAGGTAAACTATTAAATACATCTGTGGATGAGTTAATCAGCACCCCTGTCCAAGCCAGTAGGTATTGTTGATATTGGCTCTGTGAAACCGGAACGGATTACTGACTGCGTCCTGTGCTGCAGGGGGAAATCAGTCAGATGTTGAAAGACTGCCTGGCAGACCACTGGAGGCAAGCCCTTGAGTCAAGTGTCTTGACCACCCTGTACCTGCCCTGGGAGGCCATGAGCCAAAGGCGCTGCCACACCTGCACCTGGCAAATGGACCGACCGCTCGGCACATTTCTTTCGTGTCAAAGAATCATGAGATCTTTAGCTTCGGGATAAGGCTGGAAGGCATGAGCTTGTCGTGAAAAGAATGCAACACCCCCTGAGCATCGCAAAAAGAGTATAATACTACTCTTTTGCGCTGCTCAGGGGAGTCCAAGACCTCATTTGATCTTGTCAGCGATGATCGACCAGCCTGCTCTCCGCCGTATTCTCGCTCCTCGGCGACCATCCTTGAGCAAGCTCCCCCGGCTCATCGCCGGCGAGAAACCCTCCTGCCTAATTTCTATTCCCGGACAGGCACACCCGGTTGACGGGAGTTCTTGGATCATCTTTCCCATGCATTCCCCCGAGCGGATTTATTGCAGCGGCTCCGCCAGACCTGATCGCGCTTGTTGATATCGAGGGCCGTGATCGCCTAAACCCCCGTCTCCGGATGGACCAGAGAGAGTCTGTATGCAGCCAGCCCGCTGCGGGGGGATTCGCCAGGAATTATGGGTCTCCTCCTGTACTAGCCCCTCATCTCCGTGCGCTGTCTGGCTATGTCTATTACATCCTATGCGGTTTTCCTTTTTTGTATTTCCACTTTTTGATTGTTTTATATAACAAGGGACAATTTTCCCCAATAAAAGTTGCAGAATATATTGTTATTAGATATTTTTTGAAATAATACAAGAACTAAAATTCCTAAAAAATTTTTTTATGCGGCACAAATCCAGTGTTCATTTTTTTGTACAACAACCAACTGTTTCACTACAAAATAGTTTCATAATATTTTATCCTAACGATCATTTTGATATTTTTGGGAATTTAATTCAACTTTGCTTATCTCCTTGATGCATTATATAATTACCAAAACACCTACAGGTGGTCTTGAAATGAGATTGAAGAAAGTCACGAGCCAAAGATTCAATCAAATCAATCGAGGAGTACTTCCCGTCTGCCTTTTTTCTTTGTGTAAAAGAATAGTCAATGCTGATAGTCAGCGTCAGCTCTACAGAATAAAAAGTTGCAGAATGTAAAGTTCCTTGATAAGATAAAATAAAGATCATAAACAAAGTAGCCGAGAAATTACCCCAGCATCTGGACAAAGTCTGCAAGAACATCTTGCAGGCTGCTAACAATCGCGTAGATTGTAAGTGTATCAAAAAGTTTGCATAGGAGCCAATTGATATGGGTAGGACAGAAATTATCACAATTACAATTGACAGTGAGCTAAAGGCGCAGGTCGAAGATCTGATCAAGCCCATGGGTATTAGCATCGAAGAATTGATTAACCATTTTTTCCATTGGTGCATCAACAATCCTAGGGAAGCTGCAGCTTATCTACAATCGGCTCAAGAGGAACAAGCAGGACAAGCATAATTCACCCGATCATATAAAAATAATCACAGTACTGAGACAAAACATCGGGCCCGATCAAGCGATCGAGCCCGATGTTTTTCATGTTAATAGTCTTGACCAACTTATTTATCGGTTGACACTCCGTGTTTATGCGTACCATCCAGGACGAGATCCAGCCAGCAGTCCACACAGAATACATCCCGGGCTGTGTACCCATATTTGCGCATCATCGCCTCCTCGTCCACCGGCTCCGGCCTGGGCGCCTTACCCAGCATATATAGCGCCACCCGTCTCCCGTGGTGCCAGACCTCCGGCAATGTGTATACAGCATGGGCCGGTTTCTCTTTGCCGCAGATGCTACATTGCATCTTTGGGGTATCCAGGCCGGCATTTTCGATCTCTTCAAGGATTTCATCCACAGTTAACTTGGTATTGTCTTCTTTTTTCATAACTATCCTTCTTTCTTAGCAAATCCTCAAGCTTGGGTAATACATCTCCTGATTACTAGCGAGTTCCTAGTGTTATTCAATGGGCAAATTGTTGGCGATACGATAAAAGAGGATATCCTCTACATCGCCAGATGCAAATACTGACTGTCGCAGGGCAGACATTGCAGCCAATGCAGCCTGGTGCATCTTTTTGACTTGCTGCCTCGTCGTAGCTAATGAGTCTGCAAATTGATTAAGAGTCATCTGATCCATATGGAGCAGTTTTTGGACGATTTCTTTGGCGTCACCATGAAAATAGCAGATGGCATTGTAAAGCAGTTCCAAAGAGATTTTGGCTTTTTCATCCCCGGTCATCTGCTCATAGGTATCAACTGCATAACGGTAGCACTCAGTCATGTTAATTTCCTTTCTGCCTTACTGGACTGGATGGCTGACAGGTATCTGTAAACTGTGGGGCGGCTTACTTGTGCCAACCTGGCCAGTTCTGTCACATTGATTTCTTTACATTGGTATTTCGCATAGTATCGAAAAAAACTATCTGGGATGCGCTCTACCGTGATGGACGGGCGGCCCAACTGTTTGCCTTTGGCCCTGGCGTTGGCCACACCGCTACGCACACGGGCTCGAATCATGCTCAACTCCAGTTCGGAAAACACGGCGATGAGCTGCAGAAAGGCCACAGTCATAGGGTCCGGCTCAGTCGTCCTACAGTCGATGGTGATGCTCCCTAAGATTTGGAGCCTAATGCGCTTGGACTTGATTGTCTCTACAATCTGGCAAAACTGCTGCACTGAGCGGGACAATCTGGAGGGTTCTGTCACTACAATGGTATCCCCAGGGTGGACGGTATCCCACATCATGTTCTGCTGCTCTTTGGCCTCGGCATCCCCATGTTCATATTCCTGCCAGATAACGGTGGCACCCGCAGCTCTCAATTCCCGGACCTGGCGATCAATGTCCTGGCGGGTCTCGTTGGTCGAGCACCGGGCGTAACCATGTACAGTACCAGCGTTATCTGTAACGATAATCCCCTTTTGATTTTCCGTTCCATTTTTCACTGTTTTATCCCCCTGGGAGGCCCCAAAATCGGGGTCTCCCGTGTGTAACGGCAAACATTTGTTTTACGGACACCCCTCTGCCGCTTTGCGCTTTGCCTCGATTACTTGCTCGATTTTGTCTCCAATGATCTTACATGCCAGCCGGTAGGTACAAGGGGTAACACCAGCAGGGGGAGCCCTAGAGGTTATCGTCATAAACGCAGACATGGCCCACATCATGGTCTCCATGTCAGCGTGAGATACCAGAGGCCATAGGGCCTCATCCGTCCAATCGGTCAGGTCGTCATCGCAGGCAACCCAGCTGAGAGTGAGCGCGTGGATCTTGGCGTAACTATCCATCCATATCATGGCGACTCCTCCTGGTCCGTATCAGTGCCAATGCACGGCGTGGACTTGTTCCCTGACTCCCCCGGGCAGGTACTGGGTATATCGCCCGCATCTTGTCGTGCATATCACTCATCAATCCGTCAAGGCGATCTTTAAGTTCCAAGTACTCCATTACGGTGTTGAGTCCATCCTCCACACACAGGGTATACATGGCTGCAACTGCTGCCGCCCCGTCCCCCATGGCAATCATGTACGGACTCTCATCGACCGACAGACACATAGTCTCTGCGATGCCCTCTGCCGTTTTCAGCTGATCTTTTTTCTCGCATTTTTCTCTGACTTCTTTCAAAATCTTTCGATACTTGTCCATACTTAGGCCTCCGTTGAACCTTGAGGAGGGAATTTTCGCAGCATATCGCCCTGCAGCTCATCGATCAGACGCATCAAGCGGGTCTTGATGTCCTGATAATACTCAACGGTATTGATATTGTGACTGGTACACAGGATGTACAGTGCTAGCAATGCAGATGTGCCACTTTCCACTCTCGTAATAAAGGTGGAGTCATCCACTAAATTGCGTAATCTTGGCATCATGCTCGCAATCTCCTGCTCGCGTTCTTTTTCTTCCTTTTCCAGGACTGCTCTCACAATTTGCCGGTGCTCTTTCGGTCGCATTTATATTCCTCCTTGTTTTGTAAAACATCCAAGATGATTGTTCGCACGAACACAGCAAGCTGTGTGTTGCCGTTTTCTTTCGCTGCTTGTGCGATAAGATCATACTCATTGTCTGTTAGCAACAACCGGATACACCGGTTGCGCTCCTGCCGGATCTGCCGCCAAAAGGGTTGTATATTATACTTTTGCGCAAGGGAGTCCAACTGTCCAGGCTGTATACCCATCTTTGCGGCCAGATCTTTTTTGCCATATACAATGCCGGTCTCCTTATAACGCAGCAACTGCTCCAGCAGAAGATCCGCAGCATCGAGCCTTGGGCCAAATAGTGCCTCTGCATCCATTCCAACCATCACAGCGAGTAGTGCATACCGCTCTGGTGATGATAGCTTCCAATTTATGAGCCGTGATAGTACAGCAGCAGACAAGCTGGCAAAGTACTGCTCATAGATCTGTATTCCATAATACTTCCTGGCTGCTTGCTGGATTTTAGCAACACTCATGGTCTGATACTTGCTGATCTTGTCCACTCCATATCCTGCGTTGATCAATGCGGTATGCAGATTGTTGTATCCAACCGTTGGGGCATAGTCTCCGTATAGCAGTGCCGCAAGGATGTCCGTCAGTAGCTCTATCGAAGGCTCAGTACCTTCTGTTACAGTTTCCTGACAGTGAACAGAACCGAGTGGGAGAAACACCTCAGACAACCTCGAAAATTTGATGGGCAAAGTAACAAGTGGGATCTTGTGCATCGGGCAGTAGCCCAAGAGGGGGATCTGATGCACTCTGTGCCAATATGCCTCCCCATATTTTTCTGTATCCAAGAGATAACAGGTGGGGCAGTACTTGAGCCCCTCCACGCCGTCTGGCATCTGCGTCCGCACACTGGTGATGCCTGATCCACGGCCTACCCGTAATGCCTCCCATACCTGCCGTTTTTTGTCCGTTGGAAAAAATCTTGTATAGTACGGTAGTAGAGTATGGTTTTGAAGTACATCATCGATCGACTGTACTCCAGAAGGCAAGTTGGACAAGATGGCGGCGCAGTCGCCTCCAGGGACAAGCCTGCCATGCACCATAGGCCGGCCACCGTATAGCTCACTGATAGTGGTTGCGTGCTTGGAATGCCCGGATCGCACATGGTAGCGGCAGAGGACGGAGTACCACCATTCCCCGGGGTAGGGCGTGGGAAAATAGGTCAGCATCGGCGCAACCCCATCAAATGTGCAAGCGCAACAGGGACCCAGTGCAGTTTTGGGTTACCCATGATAATCCGCCTCCAGATATCCGTTTTCCTTTAGGTGTGCCTCAAGGTCAATACTCTTGTTGTACGCCATAAGCAGGTCTCCATCATCCCGCTGTGCTGCCTTGCGTCCTCTTTTGTTTGCGTATTGCCGTGGCACTTCTTCTTGCTCCAACGGTGGCGCTGGTGGATCCATCCCGATTTCAAAATCTGAGATATGAGTTCCGGCCGCATAGGTCCTGGGCACCTTAATGGCCAACAGATCGACCGCCCGCTGGATCACTTTTTCGTTGATAGAGCTACAGCCAATAAGTAAGGCCTGTGCCTGCGCCTCAGCAAAGATTTTAATCACATAGGCCGGGATACCGCCGCTGCAATCGTACAGCTTATTGCCGATGGATGTGGTCAGCGGTGCCGCCTGTGCGGTGTATTGATAGGGCCATATCTTGCGTACAAAGTCAAGATAGACCCCGTCCGGCCGAAATGGTGCCAGTCGGATGCCTCTGGTGCGCCGTTTGAGATGCTCCTGGGCAGTAAACAATTCTTCCGCCAACGGTGTACCTACAAAATAGATGGAGGTCATTGTCTCGTTTGTGAGCTCAACCAGATATCGGAGCAGAGGCTTTTCCTGCCGATTTTTACGGGCAGTCAGCACTGCGTTCTGAATCTCGTCGACTACCAATAGCCCCACATGATGGTTGGTAAACAGGATTTTTGTCTGTACTGCAATGGCGGATGCAGATGCTGACCGTAGTCCCTGCGTCGATTCCAGATAATGTGAGCCAATAGCCCGATCAAGTGCAGCCATAACAGAGAATCCAAGAGTCTTGACAGAGCAGTCACTCGGGCATTCAACATGGAGCCACAGCACTTGCTTACAGTAACAGGGCTGTCCCTGGTACTCCACATGATCGATTACCTGCGGCATCGTAGATAGACACCGGCGTATGGTGGCTGTTTTGCCGCATCCCGGGACTCCCAAAATTGACCCGCTGTCTGCCTGCGTGGCATAGTTGGTGTCTCGGCCACAGTAGTAGGCATTGATTGCCCTGGTCGAGTCCACCACATCAGCTGTACGGTATGTCGTGGCAATCGCCCGGTATAGCGTGTCATAGATGGCATACTGGAACGGCATCGGTACATAGATGGAGGAGAGTGATGGTAGCAGCCCCCGGCGCTCCTCGGACGACATTTTTGCTAAGTCGTGTGGGATAGGTGGGTAGCTTGCAACGGCTTGCAAAAATTGCTCCGGTGACAGCATGTCCGGCATGGCTGCCAGGTATGGGTTTCCGCTGTTTCCATTGTAGACAGCCCCGACCGTATGACCTGTTGGATATTTGCTCATGTCAGCCGCCCCCTCTCTGTGATTTGGTCGTGCTTGATTGTGTTGCCATCGACTTGACGGATAGGTTCCTTGTGTTCATCGGCGTGCTCAATGATGGCTCGGATGGCCTGGGTGGCGGCGATACTTGATGCCGTCTCTTTTGCTCGGGCCACTCCCCTGCTCTTCTTAGCTGCTTCATGTGCTGCATCAACCTCACAAACAGAGAGCGGCTGGCCAATCTCAACTGCATGGCATGGGCAGATCCCGTCAGCCAGGATGATATGGATACGACGCAAATCTGCTGGATTATAAGCAATCGTATAGCTATCTCCAATGATCAACCCGGTCGCATCATCCGGGCCATACCACATGCGGTTGACCCGAATCCCTTTACGGGTTAGTTTTGCGGTATCCCGGGGTAGTGTTTGGATGTGAAGCTCTTCCATGTCCACCGTCATCAGTCTGGGGGAGATCTCAAGCCATCTTTTAGCTGGAGTCTTGCCATCGACAAGCCGCCCGCTGTTAAGATACAGTACGGAGTGGATGACGATTCGGGTAAAATCGTCTAAATCCAACACAGCCTGTGTCCGGTAATCCGTGGCCCATCGTTCCTGGGCATCATCCTCAATGACTCCTTTACCTCGTAATAGTGGTTTATACCGCTGCTGAAGCAGGTCGATTGACTTCTCTACACAACCCTTTTGATCCGGTCTAAACGGCGGTAAGGTCAGTACTTCCAGTCCGTACCGACGGCATAGTTCCGACATGCGGGGACCCAAAAATTCTCGCCCCTGATCTGTGATAATCTCCGTTGGCATCCCCACTGAGGGCCATTGCTCTGGTGTAATCTCGATTCCATAGCGAGCACAGTACTCCACCTTATCCATAGTGGCCTGAGCGATACAAGCCATCACTGCAGTCTCATCGCAGTCAAATCCGACATAGACACCGGCGATTAAGTGGGTGGCTGTATCTACTGCCATATAGATGTACGGTCTGCCCACCACGATGGATCGATCCTTCCTGGACACCAGATAGATATCCGCCTGTGTGGCGTCCATTTGATACGATCCTGGCTGCGGCCGCCATCCAGCAGAGGAACCCCATGCAGGCCGATGGTCTCTCTGATATTTGGTCAGTCCTTCCCGAGCTATGACTTTCTGTGGATTCTTGTGGTATCCCTTATCATAGTAGTAGTGCCGGAACTGCGACCATGTGGGGGCATCACTATCAAACTCTCCATTATGGCCCACATAATCCTCAAGCATCATCATCTCGTAGGCAGCCCGTAGGGATAAGCGTTTGGAGCCATAGTAATACCGCCGGATGGCTCGCGCCATGATTTGGTTGCTCTCGCTAATCTGTTGCTTCCGTTTTTGCATGAGTCGTCCTGTGGCCAGATACCTATAATACAAGCGTAGAATGCGGCGTGTGGTGGTTTGATTCTGTTGTGCTATCTCTGCCGCCATCTGGTAACGCAAGGACTTGTCCGAGATACAATCAGTGCAATCAAGCAACGGTTGGATCATCTTCAGGCGGACCACCTGAGCCGGTGTTATAGTGTGATCTTCCATCCAACTATCCGGCGCTGGTACACGCTCATACCTGTGCAGGTCGGCCTCAAAAAATGGGGGAGAGGGCCCGTTACAATCAATGAGCCAGCAACCAGATGGAGTTTCTATCAGGACCCGGAAAACGACACCAAGCCGACATACAAAACGCAGTGGTCTATCCATCCACGATCACCACCATCCACTCCGTGTCGGTCACCGCCCAGTATCTGCGGGATAGCTCCAGGCGTTCCATATAGGCTTTTTTCTTTAGCTGCTTCCAGCGAATGAACTCTCGTACCCCTTTGTGGCCGTCTGCATACTGGATAACAAAATCAGTAGCCCACCCGGTCTGCAGATAGTCCGTGCGTATGCCTGCCCGTGATATGCGGCTAATGATATCGGCATCCAAAGGACAGCCGGCTTGATAACTCTGCACCCACGGCTGCTCTTCCAGCCATTTGGCATAGTCCCTGGCCCACTTGCTGTGGAGGCACACGACCTCGTTGTTTTTGGGACTATAAAATCGGATATCCCGTGTGCGTTCTCCTAAGCGTTCCATGCGTCTTTCCTCCCTAAATAGTTGTCTCCCCAGTGGCTTATATCTCCATCAGTTTTCTTTATCAGCAAATTTTTATCTTTATTCTTTGAATTAACTCAAAATTTTGCATCCAAAAATTGAATTAGATCAAAAATCTGATGATTCTATCCGCAAATTTTTCATTTAATTCAAATTTCGCTGTCAATTTTTTGAGTTAAATGCCATTTCCCTTAGATACCATGTGGTCATCCCATCCAAAACAGTCGTTTGTCCAACCATTTTGACCACAAGCTGCTGGCCCCATCTTTTTCGAAAAAAGTTCCAAATTAGTTCCAAATCAATCCAAAGCCCGGGCTAAAAACAGAAAAGAAATAAAAAAAGAGCCCGGGGAAACGAATTTCCTCGGACTCTTTTGTGAGTCATTATTTCGGGACAATGTGCTTGTTTGCGGGGGGACAAGTACACAATTACTTGCCCAGCTGCTTGGCGATCTCCTCGGCGAAGTTCTCCTGCTTCTTCTCGATGCCCTCGCCCTTCTCGAAGCGGACGGCGTCCTTGAAGGTGATGGTGCCGCCCAGAGCCTTGGCGCTCTGAGCAACATACTGCTCCACGGTCACGGAGCCGTCCTTCACGAACGCCTGCTGGAGCAGGCAGTTCTCCTCGTAGAACTTGTTCAGCTTGCCCATGACGATCTTCTCACGGACCTGCTCGGGCTTGGAGGCCATCTTGGGATCATTGGCCATCTGGACCATCATGATCTTCTTCTCCTCGTCCAGAGTGGCCTGATCCACCTGGCTCTTGTCCCAGAAGCGGGGATTCAGAGCGGCGATCTGCATGGCCACGTCCTTACCGGTGGTCTCCACCTGCTCGGCAGTCAGGCTGGTCTCCAGGTTGACCAGCACGCCGATCTTGCCGCCAGCGTGGATGTAGGGCACGGAAACGCCCTCGGTGTAGAAGTGGAAGCGGCGAACCTTGATGTTCTCGCCGATGACCAGCACCATCTCCTGCTGCTGCTCGGTGACGGTCATCTCGGTGCCCTCAAACTTGCAGGCCATCAGGGCATCCAGGTCGGCGGGCTTGTTGGCGGCCACGGTGGCGGCCACGCCCTTGACGAAGTTGACGAACTTCTCGTTCTTGGCCACGAAGTCGGTCTCGGCGTTGACCTCGACCACAACGCCCACGCCGTCGATCACAGCGGCGTAAGCCATGCCCTCAGCGGCGATGCGGCCGGCCTTCTTCTGGGAAGCGGCCAGACCCTTCTCACGCAGGAACTCCACAGCCTTGTCCATATCGCCGTCGGAAGCGGTCAGGGCCTTCTTGCAGTCCATCATGCCAACGCCGGTCATCTCGCGCAGAGCCTGCACGTCTTTCGCGGTAAAAGCCATAATAAGTTACCTCCACATTTGTATAATGAATATGAAGAGCGCCCGCCCGCCTGGGCGGGCGCTCCAAAGTCCGCAGTGGGAAATGGCTTACTCAGCCACGGTCTCCTCGGTCTTCTCCTCGGGGGCATCCTGACCCTGCTTGCCCTCCATGATGGCGTTGGCCATGACGGAAGAGATCAGCTTGATGGCTCGGATGGCGTCATCGTTGCCGGGGATGACATAGTCGATCTCGTCGGGATCGCAGTTGGTATCCACGATGGCCACGATGGGGATGTTCAGCTTGCGGGCCTCGTTGATGGCGTTGCGCTCCTTGCGGGGGTCAACCACGAACAGAGCACCGGGGAGCTTCTTCATCTCCACGACGCCGCCCAGGTACTTCTCCAGCTTGGCGATCTCGCCCAGGTGCTTCATGACTTCCTTCTTGGGGAGCATGTCGAAGGTACCGTCCTCCTGCATCTTCTTCAGCTGGTTGAGACGGTCCACACGGCCGCGCATGGTCTTGAAGTTGGTGAGCATGCCGCCCAGCCAACGGGCGTTCACATAGTAACCGCCGCAGCGGCCGGCCTCTTCCTTGATGGCCTCCTGAGCCTGCTTCTTGGTGCCCACGAAGAGCAGAGTCTGACCGTTCTGAGCCAGCTCACGGACGAAGTTGTAGGCCTCCTCCAGCTTCTTCACGGTCTTCTGCAGGTCGATGATGTAGATGCCGTTACGCTCGGTGTAGATGTAAGCGGCCATCTTGGGGTTCCAGCGGCGGGTCTGGTGACCAAAGTGGACACCGGCCTCCAGGAGCTGCTTCATAGATACGACTGCCATAGTTTTGTTTCCTCCTTTATAGTTATTACCTCCACCAGTTCATCCGGAGCCCGCCAGCCCATGGGGCACAAGGCGCTCCGTCACAACGGTGTGCGTAATACTGTGCTTTTACACAGCTAGAGTATTTTATCATAGGGTTTTGCGGATTGCAAGTATAATTTCCATTTTTATTTTATAAAATGCGGATTTTACAGGATTTTTTTCTATCCCTCCCGCCTGCTGCGACGGCGTTCCTCACGCCCGGCACGCAGTGCGCCCGACTCCACCAGGATAATGTCCTCCCCGAACCGGCGCACCGAGTCCCAGGGAAAGATCCGATCCTCCTCCCTGCCCAGCAGGCCGAACAGCCGCAGCCGCCCCGGCACCACCAGCGCGCAGATCTGGCCGGTATCCAGATCCACCTCCACATCTCCCACATACCCGAAGCGGCTGCCGTCGGTCACATTGATGATCTCCTTGCACCGCAGATCGGCGATTCTGCTCTTCATGGCCGTTCCCCCATTTTCAAATCGCGGAATTTGATATATAATCCTATGAGGTGCGACCCCTGTCCTATGAAAGATTGGTGAGTGTATATGCAGACAAAATCAACCGGGAAAAAGCGCCGCCGATGGCTGTGGGCGGCGGTTCCCGTGGCCATCGTAGTCATATTCTTTGGTCTCAACGCCCTGCTCCAGACCTTCTGGGCCCACCGGGACCCGTACTTTTCCTCGGACTATGAGCAAATAGACCTCTCCCCCATCCTGGAACAGGATTCCCTGGACGACGAGGACTATGAGACAATCTTTTTCCAGACCGGTCTGGCCCGACCGGCGGTGGACGCGCTGCTCTCCCAGGGCAGCCAGGGTGTGGAGCAGATTCTGGAGACCCAGGCGGGCTTCTTTGCAGAGCAGACGCCGGTGTGCCTCGACCTGCCTCCCATCACCAAGGAGGACCGGCTGCGGGACGCCGACGGAAACCCGGTCTACTCGGTGCCGCTGGCTCCCCTGGAGCCCGGCGACATCATTCTCTCCTTCTCCACCCATACATACGGCTGGCGGCACGGCCACGCCTCCCTGGTGGTGGACCCCCAGCTGGGTATCACCCTGGAGGCGGTCGTTCTTGGCAGCGACAGCGCCCAGGTCAACGCCCAGCACTGGCGCACCTACTCCAACTTCATGGTCCTGCGGGTAAAGGACGCCGACGCTGAGACCAGACAGCAGGTGGTCCAGTTCGCCCTGGAGCATCTGGACGGGATTCCGTACAGCCTGCTCTCCGGCATCTTCGGTCCCAAGGCCCCCGACCCGGACAGCGCCCTCAAAGCCCAGTGTGCTTATCTCCCCTGGTACGCCTGGCAGGCCTTCGGCGTGGACCTGGACTCGGACGGCGGCAAGATTGTCACCGTGCTGGACCTGGCCGAAAGCCCCCTTCTGGAGGTGGTCCAGATTTACGGCATTGACCCCGCCTCTCTACCTTTATAATATATAAAACACAGAGCGCCCGGCTCCCCAAGCCGGGCGCTCTGTGTTTCTTTTGAGGGAGATATTTAATGCGGCAAAATGAACTGACTGGCATCGATTCATCTCTTGAAGACTTGCGCAAATCTTCTGTCTGCCCGGCGCAGCCGTACACCGGGAGAGCTCCGCACTAAATCAAAGTGATTTGAGGCTTACAGCAGGGCCTCGATCTCCTCCCGGAGGGCCTTGCCGTCGGGAATCATGGAGACGTGGCGGATCTGGCCGTTGATGACCATGGTGGGCAGGTTGGTGATGCCCATCTTCTTGCAGCGGACCACGTTCTCGCGGATGGTGTACTTGTACTCGATGATGTCGATCTTGTCGCCAAAGTAGTCCTTGGCGGCCTGAGCGGCGGCCATCATGTAGGTACAGGCGGCGCACTGGGTGGAGTCCAGAGTAAAGACCTCGATGAAGGGCTTCTCCAGGTGCTCGTAGTCAGGCAGCTCGATGTGGATGCCGCTGTCGTCGGGACCGGTGTAGTCCTTGAGCATCTCGCGGCACTGGTCCGTGTTCTTCACCGCCTGGGAGCAGGCCACGGTGTTCTCCACGGGCACGTCGTAGGGCATGTCGCAGCCGGGGCTGACGATCATGTTGCGGTGATCCTCCACCTTGTCCAGCAGGTCCACCACGTACTTCATATTGTCCTTGGGGGTACCGTGGAGCATGACGGTGGTCAGGGGGATGTTGCCGCTAATGGCGATGTTGTACTTGTCGGACACGCTCTTGCCGTAGACAAAGTCCACGTTCTCGTCCACCGCGATGGAGTCGGGATTGGTCTTGCACATGACCTCCAGCTGAGGCGTGGCGTTGCCGCACACGAAGAAGGAGGAGTACACACCCTTGCTGCGGATGTAGTCAAACACGGCCTTGAAGGAGTCGGCCAGCATGGCGTCGAAGGATTCGGGGGCGATCTGGCTGACCAGGGGATCCACCACCGCGATGACATCCATGCCCGCCTTGATGTAGTAGTCGCACATCCGGATGGAGGCCTCGGCGCAGTAGCTCACCAGGTCCCGGACATACTGCTCGTCCATCAGCATATCCAGGAAGATCTCGCTGCCCCGCAGGTGGGAGGCCAGGGTGAAGGGGCCGCAGATCAGGCCGTAGAGGGCAATGTCGTCGCCCACGGAGGCCTTCAGCTTGGTCATGGCCTCCAGCATAATGGGAATACGGCCGGACTCGGGGGTGGGCAGCTTGCAGCGGCAGGGGATGCCCTTGTTGTCCCCCTCATAGGGGTGGGTGGCCACGGAGGGCGGATTGTCCTGGGCCCACATCAGCTCGCAGCCCAGAATCTCCGCCTCCAGCTGGAGGTCGAACATGATGGGCATACCGTCGGGACCGTAGAGCCGGGCCACCTCCATCAGGCACTCGTAGAGCTTCTGGCCGTCCTGGAGAATCTCCTGGGCGGTATAGCCCTTGAGCTTGCCGGAGTGGATACCGGCGAAGGGCACCCAGGGCACCCGCTCGGTGGGCTCATGGCGCATGGTCTTGAAAATCAGTTCTTTTCCCATTTCGCAAGATTCCTTTCCAGTTGGGCGCGGGAGAGACGCGCTCCCCCGCGCCGCGGCTGATGATTGAAGTTATTTATCCGCCTTCTTGTAGAACCGGTTCATGCCGGCCTCCAGCGTGGCATAGAAGGGGGCGGCGTCGCTCTCGGGCTGCTTGGTCACCAGACTGACCACAAACATGGTCACCGTGGAGCCCAGGAGGCCGAAGGCACCGTACCAGGTGTTGCCCACGTTCCACACAAAGTAGGTCATGAGGACCAGCACCGTACCCACGATGGAGGAGACGATGGCGGCCTGCTTGGTGGCCTTCTTCCAGTACAGGCCGAAGACCAGCACGGAGAACAGGGGCGTTACAATGGCGATGGAGAACATAATCAGAGTAAAGATCAGATCGGGCGGATTGATGGCCAGGACAGTGGACACCAGTCCGATGACCACGATAATGACCCGGTTGACCATGGTCTCCTTCTTCTCAGGCACCTTGATGTGGAAGGTATTCTTGATAAGGTCCGAGGATACAATGGCGGCGCTGACGCCCAGGAAGGCGTTGGCAGTGGACAGGCCCACGGCGGCGGAACCCACAAAGAAGCCGATCATCAGCACGGTGGCCAGCACGGGGCTGAAGTCCAGCACGAAGTTCTTCACCAGGTAGGGGATGATGAGCTCGGACTCGGAGGCGGTCATGTTGCTGACCAGAGCCAGGCCGATAAGGCCGATCATCATGGTGCCGGTCCATACCACAGCCTGGAGCACAGGAGTGAGGAAGGACAGCTTGCGCTGGGTCTTCATGTTGTCGCCAAAATAGCCGGAACGGACGAACACGTGGGGCAGCATGATGGTCCAGCCGATGGCGCAGGAGAAGGGATAGCCGAACCGGGCCGCGTAGGGCGTCCAGCCGGAGGGGCCGGGATAGGAGAAGAACGACTGCGTGTTCTCCCACAGGTTGCCCACCGCCGCAGGCAGGGATCCGCCAAAGCCCACGATAAGGCAGGCGATGACGATGACCCACAGCATGGCAATAAACAGCAGGCCCTGGACAGTATCCGCCATGGCGGCGGACTTCATGCCGCCGATGCACACAAAAACCGTCATGGTCAGGCCGATGACAATAACAGCCATGCGGTAGTTGATGGCGCCGTCGGTGGCGTACTGGGCCGCCTGAGCGATGGCCACCAGGGTGGAGGTGACGTAGGGCACGGCGGAGACCAGGAAGATGATGCCCAGGATAGTGCGCAGCGCATTGCTCTTGAAGCGCTCATAGTAGAAGTCTGCGGGGGTGACCAGGGTGCCGCCCTTTGCCTGATTGACGATCCACACCTTGTTCATGGTAAAGTGGGCGATAATGGGGAACAGGGCAATGTAGCTCATCTCAGACAGCCAGTAGCCCAGACCGCCGCGGTAGTAGGCGCCGGGGCCGGCGAAGAACACCCAAGTGCTCATCAGAGACGCGATGTAGGTCATTACCAGCACCGGCCAGGGCACGGAGGCGGTCAGCAGGCTTCCCTTGTTCTTCTGGCGGCGCTCCTTCAGCGTAACGTAGACTGCCACGCCGATGAGGAAGCACATGTACAGGCCAAATGCGATCCAGATAGTATTGGCGCTCAGCATCCGTTATCCCTCCTTTGTACTGGACGCGGGGGGCGCGTCCGCATCATCTCTCAGCTTGTAAATCCGGTAGACCCTTACCAGGCCCACATAGACGATGATCCAGATGGGTACGACCGTAAGCAGCGCGTGAATCAGCGTGGGAATGGCCTCGCCATAAGGCGGGACACCGGGGAGATTGTAGAGGATATAGAAGATTACCGTGAGAATCAGCCAGATTTTTTCCGTCTTCGTTACTTTCATCTCTAAACCGCCTTTCTCTCAAATTCCAGACACACATGCGGAATTTCGTCGCCGAAACCGCTTATGGGGCGGATCCATGATATGGCCCGCACGGAGATGCGGGCCATATCGCAGATGGCCGGAGTGCGCTTACTCCTTTACCAGCGCCTTGTGGGCCTCCCTGAGCACCTTCTCCACCTCGGCGGCCTTGTCGGCGGGCAGCTCGTACACGTCCTCGGCTGCCATGATGGCGTTGAACTTCTCCAGAGCCTTGTCCAGCAGGGTCTTGCTGCCGTTCATCTCCCAGTTCACCGGGCTGTCGCGGTTGAACATGTCGGGGCGGTGGGGCTCGGTGAAGTGGCGGAAGGTGTGCTCGCTGGTCAGGAAGCTGAAGCTGGGATCCTTGTCCAGGCCGGCAATCAGCTCGTCCCAGTCCAGGGTCTCGTCATCCACGGCCAGGCCGCGGCGGATGCGGCGGGCGATGCCGAAGATCTCATTGTCGATGATGAGCTGCAGGGGGCTGATGGTCTTGGCGGTCTCCAGCTGGCCGGCGCCGCCCAGGACGGAGGCCTCGCTCATGGCCATGGCGTCGATGAGGTTGGTGCGCTCGATGAAGTTCTGCTCGTCCATCACCACGCTGTCGGTGCCGGTGCCGTAGGAGTGGGCGCGGATGTTGTAGCCCCGCTCAAACAGCTCCATGCAGATCAGGCGGGCGATGGTGATCTCGGTGTTGGACTGGAGGGTGTAGGTGCTCTGCATGTCCATGGAGAACAGCAGCGTGGTGGCGATGACCGGCAGGCCGGGGCACATCAGCTCCAGCATGACGATCTGGGCAAACACCTCGGCGCAGGCGATGAAGGCGGTGCCCTGGGCGGTGACGGGGGTGTTGGCGCCGGCGGTGGGCAGAGAGCAGGGCTGCACGGGGATGCGGGACTTGGCGCAGCGGTAGAGCACCTCGGCGTCCATGTGCTTGAAGGTCAGGCTGGGCACGCCGCAGGAGATGAAGCTGACGATGGGCTTCTCCTGCAGGTTCTTCAGGCCGCCCACAGCGGCGGCAGACATGTCGATGAGCCACTGGACGTTGGCGGACTCATAGGGCTGAATCCAGATGTGCTTGGCGGAGTGCTTCAGGGCCTTCTCCAGGGTGTAGACATCCACGGCGTCGCCGGGCACATACTCACCGGAGGTGGAGGGCAGGGTGACGTAGTCCAGGTTCTCCATCACGTTGGTGATCTTGTACCACTCGTCCACCTCTTCCAGGGTGGTGTAGTGGGTGTCGCCCTTCACGGTGCGGTAGTTGGGCGCGCCGGTATTGGTGCGGGTGTAGAAGTTGCCGGTGGGGTTGGGGAACTCCAGGTCGTATTTGCCGCTGGGGGAATAAAGGGTGAACTTCTCAGGGACGGCGGCCACCGCCTTGTCGATGAGCTCCTTGGTGAACCGGACGTCCTTCTTCTCCATGTCCACCACGCAGCCCAGCGCGGCCAGCTCGGCGAGCATTTCCTCGTGGTCCAGGTGGATGCCCCGCTCGATGAGCAGCTGCTCCATGCGGCTCTTCATGTACTCCAGTTCCTGGTCGCTCAGCACGTTATATTTGACTCTTCCTACCATGGGAATTCATCCTCCATTTCATTCATGTCTGTCCGGCGCCCGGCCGGAACGGCGGTTGATACTTCAGCGGATGCTGGTCACGTACTCCTTGGCCCAGCGGGCGGCGGCGGCAGCGTCGGCGGTGAAGGCATCGGCGCCGATCTTGTCGGCCCAGGCCTGGGTGACGGGGGCGCCGCCGATCATGACCTTGACCTGGTCGCGGACGCCGGCCTGCTTGAGAACCTCAATGACGTGGCCCTGCTCGTTCATGGTGGTGGTCAGGAGGGCGGAGAGACCCACGATGTCGGGGTTGTGCTCCTTGATAGCCTCGACAAACTTCTCGGCGGGGACGTTGGCGCCCAGGTCGATGACCTTCAGGTTGGCGCTCTTCATCATCAGGCCCACCAGGTTCTTGCCGATGTCGTGGAGGTCGCCCTTCACGGTGGCAATGACAGCGGTGCCGATGGTGGTGTCGCCGCCAGCGGCCAGCAGGGGCTGAATCACTTCCACGCCGGTGTTCATGGCCTTGGCGGACATGAGCACGTTGGGCACGAAGATCTGGCCCTTGGCGAACCGCTCGCCGATCTCGTTGATGCCGGGCATCAGGCCGTTGTTCAGAATGTCGGTGGCCTCCAGCTTCTGCTCCACAGCCTCGGTAACCTTGGCCTTGGTACCCATGATGTCGCCCTTGATAACAAGCTCGGTGATCTCGTTGAGAATAGACATAAATTCCCGCTCCTTTTCAAATATTGTCCGTATGTCTGTTTCCTTCATATGTACTTGCTTTTTCTGACGTGTGTTAAGATGCGCTCAGCGCCCCGGCTTCTCCCGCCGCTCTGTGCTGATTTCAGTGGCCAGTCGGGCTGTGTCCATCATGGTGCCGGAGAACTCCACCCCTAACTCCCGGGCAAAGCTGGGTGTGATGGGCCCGCCTCCTACGATGATGTGGACGTGGTAGCCGAAGTCCTCCTGGCGAATCCGCTTCACGGTCTCCTTCATACTGGCCATGGAAGTGGTCAGCATGGCGGACATGGCCACGATGCGGGAGCCGTCCGCCCGCAGCTGGGCGATGAACCGTTCGGCGCTGACATTGGAACCCAGATCCGTCACATCGAACCCGGCGCTCTGGAGCATGATTCCCACCAGGCTTTTTCCGATGGTGTGGATGTCCCCGCGGACGGTTCCCACCACGACCTTCTCCCGGTGCTCTGCTCCATCGGCCTGCTCCAACAGCAGCGGCCGGATGATGGCCACCGCCTTCTGCATGGCTCTGGCCGAGAGCAGGATCTGCGGAATAAACCGCTCTTCCCTGCTCAGCATGATGCCCAGGCGGTCCATGGCCGGAATCATCCCTTTTTCCAGAATGTCAACCGGACGGCAGCCCTTTGCAAGCAGCTCTCGACACTGTGCTACGGTCTTTTCTTCGTCTCCGTCGATGATGCTCTGAAAAATTGTATTAAACCGATTCATTCTGCTGTTCCTTTCCGCTCCACGCTTGTAGTATATCGAACCAGCCCTTTAATTTCTAAGAAAAATACCATTTCTTTTTGTTTTATTCCGGCGCATTTGCCAAGGCTGCGGCATGTCTTTAAAGTTCTTTATTGCTTTTCATCCAAAAAAGGGGTATAGTGATTTAAAAATTACAAATTGGTAATCTTCATTTTACCAATTCCATAATCACCCCGCAACTTTTCCGCCCTGCCGCGGCGGGAAGGAAATCTGCCGAAACGGGAGGAATATGGTTTGCAAGCCATTGATCAAAAGCGTCTGCATGAATATTTGGACGCCTTCAGCGTCAGCACCGGCGTGCCGGTAACCCTCTTTGCCCCCGACGGCTCCATCATGGAGGAGTTCCAGACGGAGAAGAATTTTTGCCAGTTCTTCCCCATCTACCGCCAGCCCGACAGCGTGTGCGGCAGCACCATGCTCTTTTCTGCCAAATCCTCTTACCACCTGGGCGAACCCTACATATTCTCCTGTCCCTCGGGCCTGATCCACATCGCTGTCCCCGTTGTTGTGTCGGAAAAATTCTGCGGCTGCGCCGTGGCCGGTCCCCTGTCCATGGGCCCTGTCTCAGCGGAACTGCTCACCCAGGCCTTTGAGTTCAATCAGGTCTCCCCGGAGCTTCTGGCGAAAATTTCTCTTTTCATTTCCTCCATGCGGGTATATACTCCAGAACAAATACAGAAGTTCTCCCTGCTGCTGTACAGCGCGGTGGTACACAGCCACAAAAACTGGGATGACTACGAGCAGCTGCGCCTGCGCTACCAGCGCCAGCTCACTGTAGGCGACCACATCCAGAAGCGCAAGCAGAGCAAGCCCCAGAATACCTCCGCCGCCCTGTCCGCCCCCACCTGCTCAGACTTGGAGGACCGCCTTGCACGGGAAATCCAGGGCCGTAACCGGGAGGCCGCCCTCACCTGTCTGGATGACCTCTTTGAGGAGCTGGTGCTGGTGGAGGGCGGAAACTTCGACAGCATCAAGCTCCATTTCTTTGAGCTGTACATCTCCCTGGCCCGCATGTCCACCGAGCGGGGCGCCTCCCTGCGGAAGATCTTCGGGCTGGACTTCAAGTTCATCAACTCCCTCAACGAGCTCAACACCCTGGACAGCCTGGCCCAGTGGAGCCGGGAGCTGGTCATCCACTTTGTGGATGACATCTTTGCCGACCTGCCCCAGGTATCCTCCGCCACCACCCGGGCGGTGTCCTACATCAACGCCCACTACATGGACAAGCTGACCCTGCGGGATCTGGCCTCCGCCCTGTTTCTCAATGAGTCCTCCCTGTCCAAGCTGTTCCGGCAGGAGCTGGGCTCCAGCTTTACCGACTACCTCAACCGCATCCGCATCGAGCACAGCACCGAGCTGATGCGCAACACGGACAGAAGCCTGCTGGAGATCTCCGGTCTGGTGGGCTTTGACGACCAGAGCTACTTTACAAAAATCTTTAAAAAAGTGACGGGAACTACCCCCCGTCAGTATAAGAGCCAGCTAAACAGCGAAAAACACACCTCTGACTGAGCCTTCGCCCCGCTCCACAAGCAGACGATTTCAGACACGAGGAAAGGATGAGCCTTCCATGGTTTATTTTGCTGATATCACGCCCAAGTACGACCGCAGCCGCATTTTCCGCAGGCTCCATATCCAGCCGGACACCACCGCCTACCGGTATGCCGAGGCGGCCTTTCCCGCCCTGGAGCGCACCGCCCGGCAGCAGCTGTGTATGACTCACTGCTACGCCGTGGAAGAGGGCGCGCCGCCCATGGGCGTGCCCGAGGTAGACCGGTGCCGCTACCGCATCACCTGCCTGTCCACCTGCTCAGAATCGATTACCAAGGCCATCTCTCAGCTGATCGATCAGGGCGATTTTCTGGAGGGCTACCTCCTCAACGACCTGGTCAACGAGATGCTCTTTGACGGCTCCGAACAGATGAACCGCCAAATCGCCGCCGCCATGAAGGAGAGCAGCTGCCACCTGACCCGCCGCTTCTCCCCCGGCGAACAGGATCTGGATTTGGAATATCAGTCGGTGCTTCTGGACGCCTTTCACGGCATCCCGGCCCTGTCCCATGTACGTCTGACAGAGAGCTATATGCTCTATCCTGAAAAGTCCATGCTCTACCTCTTCGGTGCCGACTGCAGCAATCCGGAGATCTCCGTGGAGCATGACTGCGGCAAATGCCCCAATACATCCTGCTTCTTCCGTTCCACGGAAGGGCCTGCTGCCTGTCTCTGATTCCGCTCACAAGTCAAGACAAACGGAGGGTTTTATCTATGTATTGTATCAAACTGCCCAATCAGAACGCCGCCTTTGAGACCTCCGGCGGCGTCACCATCGCCCAGGCCTGCGCCGCCGCCGGTTTCCCCCTGGATCTGGTCTGCGGCGGACAGGGTACCTGCGGCAAGTGCGCCGTCCAGGTTGACCGCAACGGCACCTCCGAAACTGTCCTCGCCTGCCGGACAGTTGTGGACTGCGACATGACCGTCTACCTAGAGGAGCACCAGCTCACCCGTGACGCCTCCATCGTGACTGAGGGCCGCTCCGCCCACCGGGCCCGCCTCTCCCCCGCCGTCTCAAAGCGCTGCATGACCAGGGCTGAGCTGCTGCCCCCTCACTGCGGCGCCTACCTGGACCCCTTGTCTCCCAGCATCTTGCGCCCATTTTCCAAGCTGATGGCCGACGCTTCGGTGGACCGTGTCACCTTTGTCTCCTACCGCGGGCAGCCCGTTGCAGTTGAAGCGGGCGACACCACTGCTCTGCTCTACGGCGGAGCCATTGACATCGGCACCACCTCTGTAGTCCTCTACGCCTACGACCTGAACACCGGCACTCTGCTCAACACCGTGTCCGCGCTGAACGGACAGATTGTCAGAGGCGCCGACGTCATCTCCCGCATCCTCCACACCCGTGAAAGCGAGGGCGGACTGGATGAGCTGACCGGCTATATCCGCGGCACCATCCACGACCTTCTGGACCGGACGGAGGAGAAAATTCCCGGCTTCCGCAGCCATCTCTACCATCTGGTGCTCTGCGGCAACAGCACCATGCAGCACCTGTTCCTGGGCCTGGACCCCTATGGCCTCTCCCAGGATCCCTTTGTCAATATCACCGCCGGTTCCGTCCACTGCTCCGCCAAGGAGGCGGGAATTGAAATGCCCGCGGGCGGCGTAGTGGAGTTCCTCCCCCTGCTGGGCGGCTTTGTGGGCGCCGACACCACCGCTGTCATCCTCACCCTTCCCACCGACACAGGCCCCTGCCTGATGGTGGATCTGGGCACCAACGGCGAGATTGCCGTGGGCAGCGGTACCAAATATAAGGTCTCCTCCACTGCCTGCGGCCCTGCCCTGGAGGGCGGAAACATCGCCTGCGGTATGCGGGGCATGGAGGGCGCCATTGAGCGGGTCTCCCTCCAGGACGGCAAGCTCACCTACCGGGTCATCGGCGGCACAGAGCCTATCGGCCTGTGCGGCTCCGCCATCATCGACGCGGTGGCCGAGCTGTGCCGGGCGGGTATCATCGACGAGTCCGGCCGTCTCTTGCCCCGGGATGAATTCCTTGACGAACAGCCGGACAGCCCTCTGGCCGAATATCTGGGTGAAGTGGGTGAGCATAATACCGCCTTCTTCTTTACCCGGGGCGAACGGCCCGTCTATCTCTCCCAGCACGATGTGCGGCAGATTCAGCTGGCCAAGAGCTCTATCTTCTCCGGCTGCATGACCCTGCTGGAGGAGGCCGGTCTCTCCCCCGACCAGCTGGACGCCCTCTACCTGGCCGGCGCCTTCGGCAACTACATCGACATCGACCGTGCCCTGGAGATCGGTCTGCTGCCTCCTGTCCCCAGAGACCGGATCCGCTCCATCGGCAACGGCGCAGGACAGGGCGTGCAGATGTGCCTGCTGAACCAGGCTGAAATGGACCGCTGCAAGGCTCTGCCCGCCACCATTGAGCATTTGGAGCTGGCCACCAGCGCCAAGTTCATGGAGACTTACATCATGAATATGAACTTTTAACTGTCACGGAGGATGGATTTTATGAGCAAGCTTGTTCTTCTCACCGGCTTCCTGGGCGCGGGCAAGACCACCTTCCTCAACCACGTGCTCCAGGAGTTCTCCCAGGAGAAAATCGGCCTGATTGTCAACGAATTCAGCGGTACCGGCGTGGACGGCGCCCTCATCCGCCACGACATCCCCGGCGCCAGCATGATTGAGCTCAACAACGGCTCCATCTTCTGCGCCTGCATCAAGGACTCTTTTGTGGACTCCCTCATCGACCTGGCCGGGCGGGATCTGGACTATGTGTTTGTGGAGGCCTCCGGTCTGGCCGATCCCTCCAGCATCTCCTCCATTCTGGACCAGATTGCCACCCTCTCCGGCGCGGTCTATGACTACTGCGGTGCCATCTGCCTGGTGGACGCCCTCTACTTCCCCAAGTACCTCAAGCTCCTTCTGGCCCTCCGCCGTCAGGTGGAGTACAGCCGGGCCGTGATTCTCAACAAGGCGGATCTGGTGACTGAGGAACAGCTCTCCCAGGTGGAGCAGTCCATCCGGGAGATCAATCCCAAGGCCGCCCTCTACCGCACCACCTACGCCAACGTCTCCCTGCGGGAGATCCTCTCCGAAGGTCCCCAGGAGGAGGCCGCCCCCCAGGAGAGCTCCAATACCGAGAGCAGCCGCCCCGTCACCATCACCCTCTCCACCCAGGAGGCTGTCACGCCCCAGGCGCTCCGGCAGTTCCTGGAGGAGATTGCCCCCTCCACCTACCGGGTCAAGGGCTTCTGCCGCACCACCGAGGGCACCAAAAATGTCAGCATGGTGGGCACGATCTGCCAGATGGAGGACTGGGGAGACGCCCTGGGTCAGACCCAGCTGGTCATCATCTCCAACATTGGCGTGCGCATCTTCTCCGTCACCCTGGACGCCGCCAAGCGCTGCTTCCAGTCCCCTGTGGACCTGCGGTAACGCCGCAAACAGCGCCGCTTACCTGTCCTGTTGCCCACCGGAAGGCCTTCCTCTAAAGAGAGATATCCAGGAGGTAGCATATGAAGCCATCCCACAGCAGCCCCTCAAACAGCCCGCAGGCCATCGCCCGGAAGGTGCTGAAGATTCTCTACATCATTCTGGCTGTTATCGCTGCCATCATTGTAATCTTCTACTGCGCCTACAAGCTGCTGGCAAAGGAGCCCACGCCCGCCCCGCCTCCTTCGGCGGCATCTCAACCTGAGAGCAGCCTCCCGGCCAGCCAGAGTCCGGAGGCATCCAGCAGTCCCTCTCCGGATCAGCAGGTCAGCCGCACCCACGAGCGGAAGCCTTACTGCTACACCTTCCTTCTGGTGGCCACGGATCAGGTCAGCGGCAATACGGACACCATCATGGTTCTCACCTACGACACCGTCAACCAGACTGTCGGCCTGGTGTCCATCCCCCGGGACACCCTGGTGAACGCCGGTTCCCTGAGAATCAATTCCCTGTACTATAAAGGAATTGAGGAGCTGGAGAATTGCGTATCCGATCTGCTGGGTATTCCAATCGACTACCATGTCATCATTGACATCGAGGGCTTTGTGGAGCTGGTGGATCTGCTGGGCGGGGTGGAATTCGATATTCCCGTCCACATGAGCTACGATGCGCCGGACCAGGACCTGCATATCCACTTTGAGCCCGGTCTGCAGCACCTCACCGGCGAGGAGGCGCTGCTGGTCTGCCGCCTGCGCAAGAACAGTGACGGCACCATTCCCTATCCGGACTCCGACATTGGCCGGACCAGAACCCAGCAGCAGCTCCTGGCCGCCATTGCCAAAAAGGCCCTGGCAAATCCGCAGAACCTCCCCTCCTATGTGGAAATTATCGCCGACACAGTGGACACGAACCTGAGCTTCCGTGAGATGCTCTGGTTTGTGGAGCCCGCCCTGGGCTTTGACCTGGAAAACGGGCTGTCCACCGCCACGCTCCCGGGAAACGGTGAGGTCTCCTACAAGGGCCTGGACTGGCTCTATCAGCTCTATCCCGAAGAGGTTCTGGACATCGTAAACACCATGCTCAACCCCTATACCGAGCCCCTGGAGCTGGATGAACTGAATATTTTTGAGGTTGAATAAGAAGAACGGCTGAATTTCCAAACCGGGTTTGGAAATTCAGCCGTTCCTTTTCTCACCTGCCTGTTTGCCAAAAGCAAGGGAAAACCGTCCTACGATAAAAAATATACCCCTCTGCCGGCCCGTATGAATCCACTGGGCCGGGAGATACTGTAAACAGCGCATTCACAGGGGGGTATCGGCTTGCAGGGAAAGGTGGAAATCTGCGGGGTTAACACGTCCAAGCTCAAGGTGCTGAAAAACGAGGAGACCGTGGCGCTGCTCAAACGCACCAAGGAGGGGGATATGGCCGCCCGGGAGGAGCTGATTGCAGGCAACCTCCGGCTGGTTCTGTCCGTCATCCAGAAGTTCAGCAACCGGGGCGAAAACGTAGACGACCTGTTTCAGGTGGGCTGCATCGGCCTCATCAAGGCCATCGACAACTTCAACACCGACCTGGACGTCCGCTTCTCAACCTACGGCGTGCCCATGATTGTGGGAGAAATCCGGCGCTACCTCCGGGACAACAGCTCCATGCGCGTCTCCCGCTCCATGCGGGACACCGCCTACAAGGTCCTCCAGGCCAAGGAGAAATTCATGGCCGAGCACCAGCGGGAGCCCACCATGGAGGAGATCGCTAAAATGCTGGACCTGAAACGGGAGGATGTGGTCTTTGCCATGGACGCCATTATGGATCCGGTGTCCCTCTATGAGCCGGTCTACTCCGACGGCGGCGACGCCATCTGCGTCATGGACCAGGTGAAGGACAGCAAGAACACTGACGAGAGCTGGCTGGAACAGATCGCCCTGAAGGAGGCCATCTCCCACCTCTCCGACCGGGAGCGGCACATCCTGAGCCTCCGCTTTTTTGAGGGCAGGACCCAGATGGAGGTGTCGGCTGAAATCGGCATCTCCCAGGCCCAGGTGTCCCGGCTGGAGAAAAACGCCATCTGGAAAATCAGAAAAAGCCTGTAAACAGACACGGGGGAGCATCGCTCCCCCGTGTTGCTTTTATGCTTTTTCCCCTTGATAACGCCGGTAGATAATGCGCAGGCCGTCCAGAATCAGGTTCTCATCCACCAGGTCAATCAGGTCCGTGTTGTCCGCCACCATCCGGGACAATCCGCCGGTAGCCACCACCTTGATCTCCCCCTCCGGATACCCCATCTCCTGCTTGGTGCGGCGGATGAGATACTCCATGGCGCCGATATATCCCAGAACCGCTCCCGCCTGGATCTGGCCGACAGCTGTACAGTTCAGGACCTTGTCAGGTGCTGCCAGCTCTACGTTGGGGAGCATAGCAGCTTTCTGGAACAGGGCCTCCGTGGAGATGCGCACGCCAGCCGTGATGCAGCCGCCTAGGTAGGCGCCCTCCTGGCTGACCGCATCCACTGTGGTGGCGGTTCCGAAGTCCAGCACCACCAGCGGGGCGCCGTATTTCTCCAGGGCGGCCACACAGGCCACCGAGCGGTCAGCGCCCAGCCGTTCATTCCCGCCCACCGCGTAGGGCAGACCGGGGTCCACCCCGTTGTCGATGACAAGGGGCTTGCGGTTGAAATAGTGAACCATAGCGCTGGTAAGGGCATACATCACAGAGGGTACCACCGAGGCGATGATCACATCCTCCACCCTGTTGGCGTCCAGACCGAATTTCTCAAAATACTGGGTGGCCAGCAGGCCGATCTCATCCCCGGTCCGGCTGGCATCGGTCTTCAGGCGGAAGCTACCCGCCAGCTTGTCTCCCTCATAAATGCCGAACACCATATTGGTGTTGCCAACGTCAACCGCAAGCAGCATACCTTTACCCCCTCGGAATTTCAAGGATTTCGCAGGACGTACGCTCCCCCTCCAGGCGGATGATGCCGCAGGTCGGCACCAGACCGCCCCGGATGGTGCCGGGGTTCATGACCCACAGGCCGTCCTGCTCACAGCAGAAGGCCTCATGGGTGTGTCCGAAGAGAAGGACATCCACCTTGGCCTCCACAGCCGCCCTGACCGCCTGGCCTATCCCCAGCTTGACATGGTAGATGTGTCCGTGGGTCATGAGAATCCGGCGGCCCTCAAAATACAGAATCTTCTGGGCGGGCACGTCGGTGGCGTAGTCACAGTTGCCGGGCACCAGCTCCAGCGGGATATTCGGATAGGCCCGGGACAGCTCCGCCGCGTCCCGCATCACATCCCCCAGGTGGAGAATCTGATCCGGCCGCTCCTGCTCCACCGCCCGGCGCATATGCTCGATATTTCCATGGGAATCGGAAAAAACCAACAGTTTCATCAATGCACCATCTCCCCTGTCGGGCATAGAATGAGAGTGAAGTTCAATGGATGGCATACATACAATGTTGATTGGAGGGATACGCCATGGCAGCACCCAAATCCAACCTGAACGATCTGATGAAATCCCCGGAGGCCGCAGCGCTGCTGAAAAACAAGGAGGCGCTGGCCCGCATCATGAGCTCTCCGGACACCAAAGCCCTGATGGAGATGCTCAACCGCCAGGCGGGCAGCGGCCTCAAGGGCGCCGCCGACGCCGCCATGAAGGGCGATACCAAAGCCCTCACCGGTATTGTGGAGCGCCTGATGCAGAGCAAGGAGGGTGCCGAGGTTGTGGGGCGCATCAGCGGAGCCCTGCCCAAAAAGTAAGCCAACAGCCGCTGGATTTTCCCAGGGAACGGAGGGTGAGCCATGGCCGATCTGGAGGATAAACTGAATGCGATTCTGGGCAATCCGGAGGCTATGGGCCAGATTATGTCCATTGCCCGGTCCCTTTCGGACACCGGGGATACTGCCGCTTCCGATGGGCAGAACGACGGGCAGGACGACCGGGCGGCCGAGTCACCCTCCCACACGGACTCTGATGAGGATGCCGGAGGCCAGACGCCGAATTCAGAGGCTGTGGCCGCCCTGCTGGCCGGTCTAACCGGCCAGCCCCAGGCAGAGGACCAGAGCGCCGGCGGGGACAATCCCCTGTCCGCCCTGGGTAATCTGGACCCCAAGCTGATTCAGATCGGCCTCCAGCTCTTTTCCGCGTACAGCGCCGAGGACGACCGGCGCACCGCCCTCCTCAACGCCCTGAAACCCTTCCTGAAGGAGGAGCGCCAGGCCAAGCTGGAAAAGGCCATTCAGATCGCCAAGCTCTCCCGGGTCATCCGGGTCGCCTTCCAGGTCTTCAAAAAGGAAGGAGGCGGAGCGGATGTATAACCGCTACATCCCCGGCGCCGGAGGATACACCCGGATTCCGGAGGAGGACGCTCCCCCCACCCATCAGGCGGCCAGAGCCACCCACGGCCCGGAAGCCCACACCCCGCCTCAGGCCTCGGCGGCTTCCGGCACGGAAAAAACTGCCGGGGCCCTCGCCTCACTGCTCAAAAGCCTCAAGCTGGACCAGCTGGACAGCAGAGATGTGCTTCTCCTGCTCATTCTCCTCTTTCTCTTTATGGAGGGGGATGATGTGGAGCTGATGATCACACTGGGGCTGCTCCTGCTGCTGGGGCTGGAGTGATGATCCGTTCACCCC
Organism: Pseudoflavonifractor sp.; assembly: GCF_050943825.1. Classification (NCBI taxonomy): domain Bacteria; kingdom Bacillati; phylum Bacillota; class Clostridia; order Eubacteriales; family Oscillospiraceae; genus Pseudoflavonifractor; species Pseudoflavonifractor sp. The sequence continues at coordinate 40,016 of NZ_JBMNPX010000013.1, read as the reverse complement.
TCCACAGTATGGAGCACAGTGCCGTCGGGAAGGGTGAAGCTTGTGCCCGCGGGCACCGGCATCTCTACCGGCTCGGAGGACATCCGCATGACCAGCTCGTCGCCGCACCAGGTCTCCGCGCCAATCAGCAGGCCGTTGGATACCGACACCCAGTAGCGCTCCCGGTTGCCCAGCTCGTTCTCTGCCGTCTCCACGTAGACACAGGATTCTCCGCTCCGCTCCTCATATCCTGTGGAGGTAATTGACTTTACATTCAGCGCCAGCACATCCTCATAGGTAGGAATACGCTGGGCCATGTTGATGTCCCGCTCTCCCGCGTCCCAGGAGGTCCAGGTGCTGTCGCTGTCATACCAGCGGTAGACGGTCCCGTCCCCCACTATGGTATGTTCCACGGTTCCGCCAGGCCAGGCGGATTCCACCTGTGTCCACGCCCCGTCCTGCCAGACCCGGTTGACTGTGGCACCCATGGTCCCGTCTCCCAGAGAGGTTTCCACCGTAATGGTCCGGAAATAGCTCTCGGGCTGAAGAGGCACCATGGTCCGGATGACACTCTGTACCGTCTCCGGCGTCACTTCCACCCGGACATAGCGGTCTGTATCCGCCGGCTGGCCGCTCTGGCCCTGCTGGTCCTCCGCCGGATCGGTGACCGCCGGAAGGGTGATCTCGGGGGCGGCCGGCGCGAACAGATTGAGGCCAAAGCTGGAAAACACCGCCACTACAATCACAATGGCGATGAGCACCACGAAAATCGTCCTGTTCTTTCCTTCCACGCCTCCACCTCCTCGCCGGACCGGGCCGCTGCACTGATATTATTTGCCCAGTGTATTGAACGCTTCAGGCGCCTGCTCCCGCAGGCCGAATTTCCACTCAATGGCGTCGGCAATGCGGCGGCAGGCCTGGCCGTCGCCGTAGGGATTAACTGCGTGGGCCATCTCGCCGTAGGCCTTGGCATCGGTCAGCAGGGTGTGGGCCAGCTGGAACACATCCTCTTCCTCGGTGCCTGCAATCTTCACGGTGCCCGCCTCCACGGCCTCGGGCCGCTCGGTCTCCCGGCGCAAAACAAGCACCGGACGGCCCAGGGCGGGCGCCTCCTCCTGCAGTCCGCCCGAGTCGGTCATCACCAGATAGCACCGGGCCATCAGGTTGTGCATCTCCTCCACATCCAGAGGATCGATAAGGTGAATTCTGGGGTGGCCGGAGAGATACTTGGATGCCGCCTCCCGCACCACCGGGGACAGGTGCACCGGGTACACCAGCTCCACATCCTCGTGGGCGTCCGCTATGCGGCGCAGGGCGGTCATGATGTTGGTCATGGGCTGGCCGTAATTCTCCCGGCGATGGCAGGTCACCAGGATGATCTTTTTGCCCGCATAGTCCAGATGGTTGAGCAGGTCAGTCGCAAAGTGATAATCCTTTACAACCGTTGTCTGAAGGGCGTCGATGACGGTATTGCCGGTGATAAACACCCCGTCCTTGATTCCCTCGCCAGCCAGGTTGGCCCGGTTGGCGGGCGTGGGGCAGAAATGCAGGTCGGCAATGTCCCCCACCAGGGTGCGGTTCATCTCCTCCGGATAGGGGGAGTACTTGTCCCAGGTACGCAGACCGGCCTCCACGTGGCCCACCATAATCTGATGGTAGAAGGCGGCCAGGGCTCCGGCAAAGGTGGTGGAGGTATCGCCATGGACCAGCACCAGGTCGGGCTTGGCAGTCTGGAACACCTCCTCCAGGCCCAGAAGGCACTTGGTGGTGATGGTGGACAAGGTCTGACGGGGCTCCATAATATTCAGGTCATAGTCCGGCTTCAGACGGAAAATCTCCAGCACCGAGTCCAGCATCTGCCGGTGCTGAGCGGTAACGCAGCACAGGGACTCAATCCCCTCCCGGCGGCTCAGCTCCTGCACCAGGGGCGCCATCTTGATGGCCTCAGGCCGGGTGCCGAAAATGGTCATGACACGGATAGGCTTCATTTCTTTTCTTCCTCCTCCCCGGCTCCGGCCTCAGGCTCCGCCGGATTCTGGGACGGGTTGCCCCGGTTTTTCTTGTTGTTGTTGTGGATGAAAAGCTGACCGGCCACTGCACCCGCGGCGCACAGGGCCATCAGCAGCAGCATGGCCTTGACAGGGCCCTCGGTGGTCAGCACCACAGCGGACAGGCCCAAGATGGCGCTGATGATATAGAGCACGGCCACCGCCTGCTTCTGGGAGAAGCCCATGTCGATGAGCCGATGGTGCACATGGCTGCGGTCGGCGTGCATGGGGCTCTGGCCGTGGGCGATACGGCGGATAAAGGCAAAGCAGGTGTCAAAGATGGGCAGGCCCAGCATGAGGAAGGGCACCACAAAGGAGATGATGGTGTACAGCTTGAAGAGGCCCTGCACCGAGATCACCGCCAGGACAAAGCCCAGGAAGGTGGAGCCGGTGTCGCCCATGAAGATTTTGGCGGGGTTCAGGTTGTAGGGCAGGAAGCCCAGGCAGCCGCCGCACAGGGCCGCCACCATCAGGGCGATGGGCACCTCCCCCACCGACATGGCGATGACCAGCAGCGTCATGGAGCTGATGGTGGACACACCGCAGGCCAGGCCGTCCAGACCGTCGATCAGGTTGACGGCGTTGGTGATGGCCACAATCCAGATGACGGTGGCCGGATAGGCCAGCCAGCCCAGATCCCAGTAGAGGTTGGCAGAGAACACATTGGGATTGGAGATTGTGGCGATGACATTTCCCGAGCAGACCGCGATTACCGCGGCCACAATCTGAATCACAAACTTGAAGGATGCCTTCAAAGAGTAGATATCGTCAAAAATGCCCAGCACCACAATGATGACCGCGCCCAGCAGCATGCCCCGGATCTGGGTGGTCATCTCCACAAAGAACAGGGTGCTGGCAATAAAGCCGAAAAAGATGGCCAGGCCGCCCATGCGGGGGATGGGATGGTCGTGCATCCGGCGGTTGTCCTTGGGCACGTCCACCGCGCCCACCTTCTGAGCAAGAGATTTGACCACGGGGGTCAGAATAAGAGCGACAATCAGCGCCACGCCCAGGGCGGCCGCTACCATGCCGATCTCGCGAAGTTCTACATTCATGGTTCTTCTCCTTTAGACGGAATCAACTGCCGCTTCAGCGCTGCAGGAAGCCCACCTTTTTATAGACCTTGCGCAGGGTCTTCTCCGCCACATAGGAGGCCTTCTCCGCGCCGGCCCGGTAGACGCCCTCCAGGTAGGCCTTATCAGAGAGCAGCCGGCGGGTCTCCTCCTGGATGGGACGGAGCAGCTCCACCACGGCCTCGCCCACCACAGGCTTGAAGGCGCCGTAGCCCTTGCCGTCAAACTCGGCCTCGATCTCCTCAAAGGTCTTGCCGGTGACGGCGGAGTAGATGCTCATCAGATTGGCCACGCCGGGCTTGTTCTCCCGGTCATACCGGACGCAGCGCTCGGTGTCGCTGTCGGTGATGGCCCGCTTGAACTTGCGCATGATGTCCTCCGGCTTCTCCATGAGGAACACGCAGCCCTCAGGGATGGACTTGCTCATCTTGGTGTCGGGCTGGTTCAGGCTCATGACACGGGCGCCCATCTTGGGAATATAGGGCTCGGGCATCTTGAGCACGTCGCCGTAGACATGGTTGAACCGCTGGGCGATGTTGCGGGTCAGCTCCACGTGCTGCTTCTGGTCCTCGCCCACGGGCACAAAGTCGGGCTGGTAGAGCAGGATGTCCGCCGCCATCAGGCAGGGGTAGGTGAACAGACCGGCATTGATGTTGTCGGCGTGCTTGGCGGACTTGTCCTTGAACTGGGTCATGCGGGAGAGCTCGCCGAACATGGTGTAGCAGGACAGCACCCAGGCCAGCTCCGCGTGCTGGTGGACGTGGGACTGGACGAACAGGGTGTTCTTCTCCGGGTCCAGGCCGCAGGCGATGTACTGGGCCAGCTGCTCCAGGGTGCGGCGGCGCAGATCGGCAGGAGTCTGGCGGACGGTGATGGTGTGCATGTCGGCCATGAAATAGTAGCAGTCAAACTCGTCCGCCCGGGCGCCCCAGTTCTTGATGGCGCCAAGGTAGTTGCCCAGGTGCAGGTCGCCGCTGGGCTGGATGCCGGAGAGCATTACTTTCTTTGTCGTTTCCATTTCTGTTTTACACCTCGACTGCGCCTCCGGAGACTTTTTCCCTCTCTCGGGGCGCATATTTACATACCAGTTTATCATACCACATGGCGTACCGCTTGACAAGTTTTACCCTTACCTTTAGAATGGTAAAGATCAGAAGAACTTCCGCCTGTCGGCGTGATTCTCACAATTATTACCACTGGAGGCATCACCATGGATATGAAATGGTTTGACGACATGGAGGCCCGCATCCCCAAGGGCAAAGTCCGCACCCGCTTCGCCCCCTCCCCCACCGGCTATATGCACATCGGAAACCTGCGTACCGCCCTCTACACCTGGCTCATCGCCCGCCATCAGGGCGGCACTTTTATCCTGCGCATTGAGGACACTGACCAGGAGCGCCTGGTGGAAGGCGCCACCGAGGTCATCTACAAAACCCTCCGGGAGTGCGGCCTGACCTGGGACGAGGGTCCTGATATCGGCGGCCCTGTGGCCCCCTATATCCAGACCGAGCGCCGGGACACCTATGGCAAGTACGCTGAGCTGCTGGTGGAGCGGGGCCACGCTTACTACTGCTTCTGCGAGAAGACCGAGAGTGAGGAGGAGAGCGGCAACTTTGACCGGGCCGCTGACCCCTGCCGCTCCCTGAGCCTGGAGGAGGCCAAGGCCCGGATTGCCGCCGGTGCTTCCTACGTCATCCGCCAGAAAATCCCCGCCGGCGGAACCACCACCTTCTCCGACGCCGTGTTCGGCGACATCACCGTGGACAACGACACCCTGGACGACCAGGTGCTTATCAAGTCCGACGGTCTGCCCACCTACAACTTCGCCAACGTCATCGACGACCACCTGATGGGCATCACCCACGTGGTCCGGGGCAGCGAGTACCTCTCCTCCGCCCCCAAGTACAACCTGCTCTACCAGGCCTTCGGCTGGGAAGTGCCCACCTATATCCACTGCTCCCCCGTCATGCGGGACGCCCACAACAAGATGAGCAAGCGCCACGGCGACCCCTCCTACCAGGACCTCATCGCCCAGGGCTTCCTCTCCCAGGCTGTGGTCAACTACGTCACCCTGCTGGGCTGGTCCCCCCGGGGCGAGTACAGCGAGCAGGAGTTCTTCTCCCTGGAGGAGCTCTCCCGTGTGTTCGATATCGGCGGCATCTCCAAGTCCCCCGCCATCTTCGACATTGAGAAGCTGCGCTACTTCAACGCCAAGTACCTGCGGGAGCTCTCCGCCGAGGACTTCTACGCCCTGGCTGAGCCCTACCTCCAGGAGGCCGTCAAGACCCCCGGCATTGACCTGAAGCTCATCGCTCCCCTGGTCCAGCCCCGGTGCGACACCCTGCTGGATATCGCCCCCCAGGTGGACTTCTTTGACGCCCTGCCCGAGTACTCCAACGAGCTCTACTGCCACAAGAAGATGAAGACCAACGAGGCCAACTCCCTGGAGGCCCTCAATCAGGTGCTCCCCGTGCTGGAGGGGCTCACCGACTGGACCTACGACACCATCCACGACGCCCTCATCGGTCTGGCCGAGAAGCTGGAGCTGAAGAACGGCCGGATCATGTGGCCGGTGCGCACCGCCCTGTCCGGCAAGGCCGTCACCCCCGGCGGCGCTGTGGAACTGTGCCACATCCTGGGCCGGGACGAGGCCCTCGCCCGCATCCGCAAGGGTATCACCCAGCTGGGCGGCTGAGTCTCCCCTACTATTTCCGTGTTCTCATGACAGAGGGCCGGGCGCGCGTGCGCCCGGCCCTTCGTTCTTATGTTCAGTCTGCTCTCTCAGCAGCCGCAGTTATTGCCGCAGCCGTTGTTGCAGCCACCCATGCTCCCGCCGCCGCAGCAGCAGCACAGAATGATGATGAGGATGATGATCCACAGGCAGCCGCAGCCACCCCAGCCGGAACCGTTATTGCAGCACCCCATAATGAAGTACCTCCTGAAATGAAATGGAGACCGGCTGCCGGAGTCTGCCCTGCGGCTTCTCCTGCGCGGCCTCACTTCATACTATGCCCCACGCCCTGATTGGTGCGGGCCGCGGCATCACAGGCTGAGATGGAAAGAATAAATCCCCGGCAGTCCATTGGGCTGCCGGGGATTTCGTTATGCAATTCGCTCTGTCACCACGCTGTCCCGCACCTTCTTGACCTTGGCGGCATCCAGCGTACCCACCGAAGAGAGATGGCTGAGCAGGGTCCCGCCGGACTTCATCTTGGCGTCCAGCGCGTAGTAGGACACATAGGCCACCTGGGCCCGAAGGAAGGGCTCCTCCACCAGCAGCTTGTACTCCCCGTCGGTGATGCACCCCAGCTCCAGGCTGCGCAGCAGCGCCGAATCCCACTGGAAGTCCGGGTTGTCGCCGCTGTCCTGATAACCCAGTGCCCGGAGCACAAAGGTCATATACTCACCGGCAGTGATGGTCACATAGGGGGCAAAGTACAGTTCCGGGCTGTCCGCACCCACGCCCTTGGTATACCCCTTGGCATAGGCGTAGGTCACGTAGTTCTGACACCACTCAGGCACGTCCACAAAGGGACAGGGGTCTGTGACAGCCAGAGCCGCCTCTTCCTCTCCCAGCAGACGCAGGAACATGATCAGTCCCTCAATCCGAGTGGGGGCGTTCTCCAGCATCAGCCCATCGCCGTAGGCCGTATCGCCGCCCTTGAACAGTCCCATCTCCTTCAGGGCGTTGGCCAGCTCGTTGTAGTCCGTGGCATCGCTTTTAGTGACCGAATAAAACCCCTGAGGCGCCAGCACAGCGGTGTCTGAGGTAATGGTCAGCTGGCACATGGTATTCTCCGCGGCCAGATAGCGGTGCTGGGCCGTCATGGCCGTGCCGGAGGCCACGTCAGCGGCTGTGGTCATATCCACCACGCCGCCCGAGGTGTAAGAGATGGTGGCGGACCCGGCCAGCAGCATGCCGCTGGAGCCGGTGTCCAGCGTGATGACATCCCCCCGCTTGAACCGCTGCTCGGTAAAGGAGGCGGCATATCCCCCGCCCTCCCCGGCCAGCGCGTCCGCCCGGGCCTGGTACAGCTCAGCCTGCGTCTTGAGCTTGGTCAGCGCGTCATTGTAGACCCCATTGAGCCCGCTCTCGATCTCCTTGTCCGCCTGTGCCACGGTCTCGGGAATATAGGTATTGGTCAGATAGGACTGGGTCAGCAGCGGGTCAGATGCACTTCCGCCCGCCGCTACCGCCGCCACACAGCCGGCCAGCAGAAGCATAGCCAGCAGGGCTGCCGCAATTCGTCTCATATTTTACTCCCGGGGTCTCAGTCTGTCTCGGAAATCATATAGCTCAGCGCCAGCAGGCTGTCGGCAAAGTGCACGTCCTCAATGATCACATTGCCGGCGTCAGGCAGGTTCAGCTCAATATTGGTGAAGTTCCAGATGCCCTTCACGCCGGCGGCCACCAGACGCTCCGCCAGGCCATTGGCCACCCGGCCGGGAACGGTAAGCACGCCCACGCTGGTGGGATGCTCCTTCATATACTCCTCCAGCGTATCCGCATGGCGGATGGTCACGCCGCCGATGGTGCTGCCCACAATATCCGGGTTCACATCAAAGGCCGCCGTCAGCTGGAAGCCGTTCTTCTCAAAGTGGAAGTTCTCAATCAGTGCCCGGCCCAGGTTACCGGCGCCCAGGATCACCGCCGTATGAGAGCGGTTCATACCCAGAATGTCGGAGATCTCACCCCGCAGCTTCTCTACATTATAGCCGTAGCCCTGCTGGCCAAACTCGCCGAAGCAGGACAGGTCCTGCCGGATCTGAGATGCGGTCAGGCCCATGGAGCTGCCCAGGGCGTTGGAGGAAATCCGGACAGTACCGGCTTGAAAGAGATCGTTCAGATGGCGGTAATACCGCGGCAGACGCCGGATTACGGCGCTGGATACCTTCTGCTTTCTCATCGTTTCATCACACTCACTCTGTTTTCGTTGGCTGTATTTTTCCCGTGAGGCGGGTTTCGTACTTATTTTATTAGTTTACCCCAGTACCGTGCACTTGTCAATTTTTTTCACGCTCTTTCCCGCTGCACCCCTTTTGCCTTTCGCTTTTTTGCCGCGTATGCTATAATTATGGCGTCAAAAATCAGCTCTACCCCGCTTTTCTGTTTCACCATCCGCAATGCGTCAAGGAGGAACCTCTATGCTGAAAGAACTGTTTGACCGCCGCAGCATCCGCCGCTACACTGACCGCCCCATCCCGGAGGAGGTCATCACCGAGCTGCTCCGGGCCGCCATGAACGCCCCCTCTGCCCGCAACACCCAGAGCTGGCGTTTCCTGGTCATCACCGACCGGAAAACCCTGGACGACATCCCGTCCCTCCAGCCCTACACAGGCATGATGCGTCAGGCTCAGGCCGCCATCATGGTCATGGGCGACCGCAGCGCCGAGGCCAGCGAGGGGTATCTGTACGTCAACTGCGCCGCCGCCATTGAAAACCTGCTGGTGGAGGCGGTACACCAGGGACTGGGCGCATGCTGGTGCGCGGTGGCCCCCAAGCCGGAGCGGGTTGAGGGCTTCTCCCGCTACTTCCGGCTGGACGACACCCTGCTCCCCGTGGGCATCGTAGCCCTGGGCTGGCCCGCCGAGGAGCGGCCCAGAACAGACCAGTACGACCCGGACAAGGTCAGCTTCTGGAAGGGCTGACAATCAAGCCGCAGCGGCGCCCTTACGGGCGCCGCTGCGCTTTTCTCAGTGGTTGGCCAGCTGGTAGACCAGATAAATCTCGTCCTTCTCCATGGGGTGGAGCTGTCCCACCCGGCGGCCGCCGTAGTAGGTGGAACGCACAGCCAGGTCCCGGAGGGTAGCATCGTCCTGCACGCCCATGGCCTGGCTGAAGCAGATGGGCAGCTTCAGCACATGGCGGAAATACTGCTCGGTGGCCCGGATGGCCGCCAGAGCGGCCCGCTCCTCATCTCCATCCTGGATACCCCAGACATTCCGGCCAAAGCGGGCGAAGCGGCCGGGGGCATCCCGGTACACATACCGGGCCCAGGCAGGCCACATGATGGTCAAGCTCTCGCCATGGGGAATGTCGAACATGCCCGAGAGCTCGTGGCCCAGGGCGTGGGCAGAGAAGTCCTTGGGCTGGCCCAGACCGGTGAGGCCGTCATGGGACAAGCTGCCGCACCACATAATCTCGGACCGGGCCTTCAGGTCCTCCGGGTTGTCCATGGCCACCCGCCCGTACTCAATCACCGTGCGGAGCAGCGCCTCGGCAATACCGTCGGTGAGGGCGTTGTCGGTCTGGACGCTGAAATAGCGGTCCATGGTGTGCATCATGATGTCAGCCACGCCGCAGGCCGTCTGCCGGGGCGGCAGAGTGCATGTCAGAGCGGGATTCATAATGGCAAAATCCGGCTGGTTGAAGGGGGTGTTGATGCCCTTCTTCTGACCATTCCCCTCGTTGGTGAGCACGGCGGAGTCCGACGTCTCACTGCCCGCCGCCGCGATGGTGAGGACGGATCCTTTTTTCAGCGTGGCCGTCACCTTGGCCTTGCCGCTGTAATAGTCCCAGATGGGCACGTCGGGCCGGGCCAGACCGTGGGCCACCGCCTTGGCCGTGTCGATGACGCTGCCGCCGCCCACTGCCAGCACAAAGTCGATGCCCTTGTCCCGGAACTTGTCCACCGTCTCCTGAGCCAGGCCCAGGTGGGGATTGGGCTGTACGCCGCCCACCGCCTGCCAGGGCAGTCCGGCCGCCTCCAGCGAGGCGGTAACACGGTCCAGCAGGCCGCTGCGCACCGCGCTGCCGCCGCCGTAGATGACCAGCACGTTGCTGCCACCGGCGTCCCGGATCGCCTGTCCGGCCTGAGTCTCCGTATTCTCACCAAAAATAACCTTGGTCGGTACATGATAGGTAAAGGCATTCATTTCAAAATTCCTCCTTGCGGCAGAACTGATATCCGGCAACCAGTATACTACAAATCCAGACAAAAGGCCATATCCGTAAGACTGCGGATATGGCCTTTTTGTATTCAGGTGTTGTGGTCGGTAACCCGCATCTGCTTCAGGTTGCCGATTTTGGCGCTGCGGCGGTCCAGCTCGGCCAGAACCGCGTCCAGTGGGATGTTCTGGGCTGCCAGCAGGACCATCAGGTGGTAGAGCAGGTCGGAGCACTCGTTCACCGTGTCCTCCTCCACGCCGTTCTTGGCGGCAATGATGGTCTCGGCGCACTCCTCACCCACCTTCTTGAGAATCTTGTCCACGCCCTTGTCAAAGAGATAGCAGGTGTAGGACCCCTCCTGAGGATTGGCCTTCCGATCCAGCACCACCTGGTAGAGTCTCTTCAAAACTTCATCGTTCATGTGTCATTCCTCCATTGCGATTTCCCGGAAAAAGCAGCTCTTGGCCCCGGTGTGGCAGGTGGGGCCCACGGGATGGCAGAAGTAGAGCAGGGTGTCGGTGTCGCAGTCGGTGACCATCCGCTCCACGTGGAGGAAATGGCCCGAGCTCTCCCCCTTGTTCCACAGCTTCTGCCTGCTGCGGCTCCAGAACCAGGCGGTCTTGGTTTTGATGGTCAGTTCCACCGCCTCCTTGTTGGTGAAGCCCAGCATCAGCACCTCCAGGGTGTCCGCGTCCTGGATGATCACCGGAATCAGCTCCGACTTCTGAAACAGCGCTTCCAAATCAAACATGCAGCCGGCCTCCTATCCACTGGCTCTTCTCCGACCGGCGAACCGGGATGCCCCGGCCCCGCAGGTATTCCTTGACTTCCTCCACGGTCAGCTCACCGAAGTGGAAGAGGGACGCCGCCAAAGCCGCGTCGCAGTCCGTCTTCTCAAAGACCTGGGCAAAGTGCTCCAGACTGCCGCAGCCCCCCGAGGCGATGACCGGGATGCTCACCGCCTGGGTGACAGCCCTGGTCATGGGCAGGTCAAAGCCGGCCTTGGTGCCGTCGGCGTCCATGGAGGTGAGGAGGATCTCCCCCGCTCCCAGCCGCTGGCCCTCTCTGGCCCATTCCACCGCGTCCAGCCCGGTGGGGTTGCGGCCTCCGGCGGTCACCACCTCCCAGGTGCCGTCCCCCCTGCTGCGGGCGTCGATGGCCAGCACCACGCACTGGGAGCCGAACCGCTCCGCCGCACGGGAGATGAGGGTGGGGTCCTTCACCGCCGCAGAGTTCACCGAGATCTTGTCCGCCCCGGCCCGGAGCAGCAGCTGGAAGTCCTCCAGGGTGCGGATGCCCCCTCCCACGGTCAGTGGCACAAAGACCTGCTCCGCCGTCCGCTCCACCACGTCGGCCACCGTGTTCCGGTTGTCGCTGGTGGCGGTGATATCCAGAAAGACAATCTCGTCCGCGCCCGCGTCCGAGTAGTACTTGGCAAGTTCCACCGGGTCGCCTGCGTCCCGAATGTTGACAAAGTTGACCCCCTTGACCACCCGGCCGTCCCGGACGTCCAGGCAGGGGATAATCCGTTTGGCTAGCACTGGTCCCCAGCCTCCTTTACCGCCTCCGCCAGGTCGATGGTCCCGGCGTAGTAGGCCTTGCCGATGATGGCGCCGTAGAGCCCCATGTCCCGCAGGCGCTTGATATCGTCCAGGCAGGACACACCGCCCGAGGCGGTGATGTTACAGGACACCGTCTTCTGGAGCTGCGCCAGCTGCTCATAGGAGGGGCCGGACAGCATACCATCTGTCGCAATATCTGTAAAGATAATATTCTTTACACCAAGCGACTCCATCTGAGCGGCAAACTCCAGGTAGTCCAGGCCGGAGTTCTCCTCCCAGCCGGCGGTGCGTACCTTTCCGCTGAGGCTGTCGATGCCCACGGCCACCCGGTCCCCGTAGAGCCCCAGGGCGTAGGACACCAAGCCCGGGTTGGTGACTGCCGCAGAGCCGATGACCAGCCGGTCCACGCCCGACTCGCCCACAGTGATCACGTCCAGCTCGGTCTTGATGCCGCCCCCCAGCTCCACCTTGAGGCCGGAGTTCTGGATGACCTGATAGATCATGGGGAAGTTGACCCGCACGCCGCTGCGGGCGCCGTCCAGGTCCACCATGTGGATGTGGCGGGCGCCGGCGTCGTAGAAGGCACGGGCCACGGTGAGGGGATCGTCGGCGACCTGGTGGACCGTTGCAAAATCCCCCTTGTAAAGCCTTACGACCTTACTATCTTTCATGTCAATGGCAGGAAAAAGTTTCATCGGTTCAGCTCCCCAAAGTTTTTCAGGATTTGCAGGCCGGTCTCCCCGCTCTTCTCCGGGTGGAACTGGCAGCCGTACACATTGCCGCTGCGCACCGCCGCCACCACCGACACGCCGTACTCCGTGCGGGCAATCACGTCCTCCTCCGAGGCCGCCACGCCGCAGTAGGAGTGGACGAAGTAGACCCACGCGCCATCCTCCAGCCCCCGGAAGATGGGAGCGTTGTTCTGGAAGGTCAGGCTATTCCAGCCGATGTGGGGCAGCTTGCGATCGGTCTCAATCCGCTTGACACGGCCATGGACAAGTCCAAGCCCTTTACAGTCTCTCACCTCTTCGCCCATGTCGAAGAGCAGCTGCATCCCCAGGCAGATACCCAGGATGGGCTTCTGCTCCGCCTGGGTGACCACCACCTTGTCCAGCCCGGACCGGCGCAGCCGCTCCGCTGCGTCAGGAAAGGCTCCCACGCCGGGCAGGATGATGGCGTCGGCCCGCTCCAGAGTCCCGGCGTCGTCGGTGACCTGGGTGGGCAGGCCCAGATAATCCATGGCGTTGGCGATGCTCTTCAGGTTGCCCACGCCGTAATCCACGATTGCGGTATAGCCCATCACAGCACCCCCTTGGTGGAGGTGACACCGCTCCCCTCTACCTTCACCGCGTCCTTCAGGGCCAGGCCCAGGGACTTGAACAGAGCCTCGGTAATGTGGTGGGAATTACGGCCGTAGAGGGCCTTCATGTGGAGGGTCAGACCCCCGTTGACCGCCAAGGCCCGCATGAACTCCTCGGTAAGGCAGGCGTCATACTCCCCCATCCGCTCCTGGGGCATCTCCGCCTCGTAGACCAGGAAGGGCCGGTTGGAGATGTCCAGGGCGGTGAAACCCAGGGCCTCGTCCATGGGCACATAGGCGCTGGCAAAGCGGCGGATGCCCTTCCGGTCGCCGATGGCCTGCCGGAAGGCCTGGCCAAGGACAATGCCGGTATCCTCCACTGTGTGGTGGCCGTCCACCTCCAGGTCGCCCCTGGCCTCCAGCTCCAGGCCGAACCCGGCGTAGAAGGCCAGGGCATGGAGCATATGGTCAAAAAAGCCGATGCCGGTGGACACCTTCACCTCTCCCCCGTCCAGGCAGAGGTTCACGCTGATGTGGGTCTCCTTGGTCTTGCGCTCTATGGTATAGGCCCGGACGGGGGCGTCCCCCGCCCTGTACACATGGGTCTCCATCAACATTCCTCCTTGGACGGTGCCTCTTCAAAGCGCACCCGGATGGCGTTGGCGTGGGCGGTGAGCCGCTCCGCCTCGGCCAGAGCGATGATCCGGTCCTTCACCGGCGCCAGCTGCTCCTTCTCGTAGGCGATGACGCTCATGGTCTTGAGGAAGCTGTCCACGCTCAGAGGCGAGAAGAAACGGGCGGTGCCGCTGGTGGGCAGCACGTGATCCGGTCCCGCCATATAGTCCCCCAGAGGCTCCGGGGACCAGGCGCCCAGGAACACTGCGCCGGCGTTGCGGATGGCGGGCAGCAGGGCCCTGGGATTCTCAGTCACAATCTCCAGGTGCTCGGGAGCAATCTCGTTGGCCAGGGCGGCACAGTCGTCCAGGGTATCGCAGACAATAGCGCAGCCGAAGTCCCGGAGAGATGCCTCCATAATCTCGCTGCGACTCAGATACCCGGTCTGGCGGATAATCTCTTTGTCCACCACCTGAGCCAGCTCCATGCTGGTGGTGAGCAGCACGGCAGAGGCCAGCCGGTCGTGTTCAGCCTGGCTGAGAAGGTCGGCGGCCACATACACCGGGTTGGCACTGCCGTCGGCAATGACCAGCACCTCCGAGGGGCCAGCCACCATGTCGATGTCCAGCTTGCCGTAGGCCATCCGCTTGGCCGCCGCCACAAAGGCGTTGCCCGGCCCCACTAGCTTATCCACTCTGGGAATAAAACCAGCCCCGTAGGTCAGGGCCGCCACCGCCTGAGCGCCGCCCACGGCGATGACCCGGTCCACCCCGGCGATTTTTGCCGCGGCCAGCACGGCGCTGTTCAGGTTCTCGGTGGGGGGTGTGACCATCACAATCTCTTCCACCCCCGCCACCTTGGCGGGCACCGCGTTCATCAGCACCGAGGAGGGATAGGCCGCCGTACCGCCGGGCACGTAGATACCCACCCGGGTCAATCCACGGACCACCCGGCCCACCACGCCGCCGTCGGGCGAGCGCCACTCCATGGTGCGGGAGAGCAGATGCTCGTTATAGTCCCGGATGTTGGCGGCGGACCGCTCCATGGCGGCGATCAGCTCCGGGGAGCAGGCGGCGTAGGCCGCGTCCAGCTCTTCCCGGGAGATCTCCCGGGGCTCCGCCTTGTCAAACCGGAGGGAGTACTCCTTTACAGCTGCAAAGCCGTTCTCCCTTACATTGCTTAGGATATCAGCCACCGCGCGGTCCACGTCCGCACTCACTTCGGCCGCTCTGGCCCGCATGGCGGCGATTTTATTTTTTTCCGCCGTTCCGTCGGCACGGATAATCTCCAGCATCACTTTTTCTCCAATTCCCGCTCACATCTGGCGATAAAATCCTGAATCTCCGCCTTGCGGAGCTTCATACTGGCTGTGTTCACAATCAGCCGGGCGCTCACCGGCGCCACGGTCTCGATGGGCACCAGGCCGTTCTCTTTCAGAGTAGCACCCGTCTCCACAATGTCCACGATGGCATCGGCCAGGCCCAGGATGGGGGCCAGCTCCACGCTGCCCTCAATCTTGATGATATCCACGTCCATGCCCTTCTTGGCAAAGAAGGCACGGGCCACGTTGGGGTACTTGCTGGCGATGCGCCGGGTCTTATAGGTGCCGTAGAAGTCGCTGCCCTCCTTCACCGCCAGGGCGAAGCGGCACTTGCCGAAGCCCAGGTCCAGCACCTCGTAGAAGGCGCCGCCCTGCTCCAGAATGGTGTCCTTCCCGGCGATGCCCAGGTCACAGACGCCGTGCTCCACGTAGGTGATGACGTCGGGCGCCTTGGCCAGCACCCCGTCCAGCGGATAGTTGGGGATGGTGTGGATGAGACGGCGGCCCGGATTCTTGATGGGGGTACAGTCCAGTCCCATGGCCTCAAAGAGGGACACGGCCTTGTCCTGCAGGCGGCCCTTGGTCAGGGCAATTCTCAGATTCTGACTCATACCTCCACCAACCTCTCTCCGCCGTTTTCCAGCACCAGCACCACGGACGCCCCCTTCTCCCGGGCCAGGCTGAGGGTGGACTCCAGAGCCCGGCAGGGGGACAGCTCGCAGGAGCCCGGCTCCCGGACATCCAGCACCGCCAGGGCCTTGGCAAACTCCCCGTCTCCGTAGTGAATCAGCATCTCCAGCCCGGCGGGCACCGCTGCGGGCAGGCAGGCTGCCACTGCGTCCACGTCCACGGCAAAGCCGGTGGCCTGGGCAGGCCGCCCGAAGGCGCCTACCAGCTTGTCGTACCGGCCGCCGGAGAGGACGGCGTCCCCCGCCCCCTCCACATAGCCACGGAAGACCACGCCGGTGTAATAGTCAATCTGATGGACCAGCCCCAGGTCAAAGCGGATGTGGTCCCCGTACCCCGCGTGCTTCAGCTCGCCGTACAGGTCTCGCAGGTAGTCCAGGGCGTCGCTGCCGCCCGAGAGGGTCTCCGCCTCATCCAGCACCTCTGCCCCGCCGAAGAGGTAGGGCAGGCGGCGGAGAGGGCGGACAGCGGGCTGGCCGTCATAGGGCTCCAGCAGGTCGTTGAGGGCGGCGAAATTCTTGCCCTCGATGAGGGATCGCATCTGCTCCGCCGCCGCAGCGGGCATATCCACCCGGGCGGTCAGCTCCCGGAAGAAGCCCACGTGGCCCAACTCCACATGGAACTGCTCCAGACCAGCGGCCTTTAGGGCGTCCACGGCCAGAGCCACCATCTCCAGGTCGGCCTTCTTCCCTGCCGCGCCGATGAGCTCCACGCCGCACTGGGCAATCTCGCTGCTGCCGCCCCGGTGGGCGTCACCGGAACGGAACACGGTCTGGTCATAGTAGAGCCGCTGGGGCAGGGGCACGGTGCGCAGCTTGGTGGCCGCCACCCGGGCGATGGGGGTGGTGCAGTCAGGCCGCATGACCATAATCTTGCCGGAGCGGTCGATAATCTTCAGCATGGCCTCCTGGGGCAAGGGGTTGCCCGACTGGAGGAAGAGGTCGTAAAACTCCACCTCGGGGGTGATGATCTCCGCATAGCTACGGCGGCGGAAGAGCGCCGTCAGCGCCCGCTGGACCTGGCGCCGCTCCCTGCACTCGGCAAACAGCCGGTCCCGGGTGCCCTCGGGGGTATGTACCGTGTAATTCACCCTAAATGCCTCCTATGCCCGATTTTTGCTTTTTCATAGTAGCACATTACTACGCTAAAGTCAACAATTTTTTACCAGTTCCCTCTGACCGTTCCTGCGCTGTCCGCCCGGAAAAAGCAGAACTGCGCAGGCGGCCGGATCACTCCGGTCACCTGCGCAGCCACAGAGAAAACACCGCCTCAGAACAGAGTCATCTGGCTGGTATCCGGCATTCCATCCATGGCGCCGGCGGCTTTGAGCAGCTCGATATGGGTCTTGGACACCTTGGGGCAGGCGGCGGAGAACTCCTCTACCGAGATGAACTCCTTGCCCTCCCTCTGTTCCATGATGGACCAGGCCGCCGTCTCGCCCAGGCCGGGGATGGCCGAGAAGGGCGGAATCAGCGCCTTGTCGTTGGTCTGGCTGAAGATGAAGTTGATGGCGTGAGACTTGTACAGGTCCACATGCTCAAAGGTGAAGCCACGGAGATAGAACTCATAGCACACCTCCAGGGTGGTGAGCATGTCCTGCTCCACAGCGGTGGCCTCCTTGTCCTTGGCCCTGATCTCCTTCATCTTGGCCTTCACCACATCCATGCCCCGGCACATGTAGGTCTCGTCAAAGGCCTTGGCGCGGATGGAGAAATAGGCCGCGTAGAAGGCCAGAGGTCGGTGGACCTTGAACCAGGCGATACGGAAGGCCATCATCACGTAGGCCACGGCGTGGGCCTTGGGGAACAGATACTTAATCTTCTTACAGGAGCCGATGTACCAGTCGGGCACGCCGGCGGCCTTCATCTCGTCCTCCGCGCCCTCGGGCAGGCCTCTTCCCTTTCGGACCGACTCCATGATCTTAAAGGAACGCTTCTCCGGCATGCCGCAGGAGATGAGGAAGAGCATGATATCGTCGCGGCAGCCGATGGCCTGGCCGACCGGGATACCCTGGTTGACGATGAGGTCCTTGGCGTTGCCCAGCCACACGTCGGTGCCGTGGGAGAAGCCGGACAGACGGATGAGAATATCAAACTCGCTGGGGCTGGTATCCTCCAGCATGCCCCGGACAAAGGAGGTGCCAAACTCGGGGATGGCCACCGCGCCGGTGGGGCCCAGCACCGGGTCGTCCACAAAGCCCAGCTCCTCCGAAGAGGTGAAGAGGGACATGGTCTTCTTGTCATCCAGAGGGATGTCCGTCCGGGCGTTGACGCCGGTCAGGTCCTCCAGCATGCGGATCATGGTGGGGTCATCGTGTCCCAGCATGTCCAGCTTCAGCAGGTTGGACTCCATGGAGTGATATTCGAAATGGGTGGTGACAATGTCAGTGTTGGGGTCGTCAGCGGGGTGCTGGACCGGGCAGAAATCGTAGATCTCCCGGTTCTGGGGGATGACCACCATGCCGCCGGGGTGCTGGCCGGTGGTACGCTTGACGCCGGTACAGCCGTGGGCCAGCCGGTTCTCCTCCGCACGGGGCACGTGGATGCCCCGCTTCTCCAGGTACTTCTTTACGTAGCCGAAGGCGGTCTTCTCCGCCACCGTGCCGATGGTGCCGGCCCGGAACACGTGGGTCTCGCCGAAGAGTTCGAAGGTGTACCGGTGGGCCTTGGCCTGGTACTCGCCGGAGAAGTTCAGGTCGATATCGGGCACCTTGTCGCCGCCGAAGCCCAGGAAGGTCTCGAAGGGGATGTTAAATCCGTCCTTGGCGTACTGGGCGCCACAGACCGGGCACACCGCGTCGGGCATGTCCGCGCCGCAGCCAGCCCCCAGCTCCTTGGCGATTTCAAAGTCGGAGTGCTTGCAGTTGGGACAGCGGTAATGGGGCGGCAGGGAGTTTACCTCCGTGATGCCCGACATGAAGGCCACCAGAGAGGAGCCCACGCTGCCACGGGATCCCACCAGATAGCCGTGCTCCAGAGAGTTCTGCACCAGCTTCTGGGCGGACATGTAGATCACGTCGTAGTGCCGCTTCAGAATGTCTCCCAGCTCGGCATTGATACGGTCGGACACAATCTGGGGCACCTCTTCGCCGTAGAGGGACTTGGCCTTCCCCCACACCAGCCGGGACAGCTCTCCGGCAGAGTCCTCCAGCTTGGGGGCGAACAGGCCCTTGGGCAGAGGATTGATGCGGTCGCACCAATCGGCCACCAGGTTGGTGTTGCGGACCACCACGTTGTAGCAGTCCTCCTTGCCCAGGTAGGAGAACTCCTCCAGCATCTCCTCGGTGGTCTTGAAGTACAGGGGCAGCGGCGCGTCACAGTCCTCAAAGCCCTTGGTGTCCAGCAGGATATGGCGGTAAATCTCGTCCTCCGGGTCCAGGAAGTGGACGTCGCCGGTGGCGCACACCGGCTTGTCCAGCGCCTTGCCCAGGGCCACGATAGTGCGGTTGAAGTCCCGCAGCTCCTCCTCGCTCTGGACCATGCCCTTGCGGAGCATGAAGGCGTTGTTGCACAGGGGCTGGATCTCCAGGAAGTCGTACCAGGAGGCGATGCGCTTGAGCTCATTGAAGTCCTTGTGCTTGACCACCGCCTCAAAGAGCTCGCCCGCCTCGCAGGCGGAGCCCAGAATCAGGCCCTCCCGGTACTCATTGATCAGGCTCTTGGGCATGATGGGGTACCGCTTGAAGTGCTCCAGGTGGGCCTTGGAGATGAGGGTGTACAGGTTCCGCAGGCCCATGTTGTTCTTGGCCAGCACAATCAGGTGCTTGGGCTGGCGGCGGGCCTTGCCCTTGACCCGCAGTCGAGTCATCTCCGGGTTGATGGACTGGAGCGTGTGGATGCCCAGGTCCTGGAGCATCTTAAAGAAGGGTACCAGCATGTAGGCCACCATGCCGGCGTCCGCGTCGGCCCGGTGGTGCTTGAAGGGCGGCAGCCGCAGGTGCTCCGCCACAATGTCCAGCTTGTACTTGCCCAGGTCGGGCAGCAGATTCTGGGCCAGAATCAGGGTGTCGATGGAGGTCTTTTCAAAAGGGATGCCGTACCGGCGGCAGCCCTCAGCGATGAAGCCCATATCGAACTCGGCATTGTGGGCGGCCAGTGGGCGGTCTCCGGCGAACTCCAGGAAAGCCCGGATGGCCTCCTCCTGGGAGGGAGCCCCCTCCAGCATCTTGTCGGTGATGCTGGTCAGCTCCACGATCTCACGGCTCAGAGGACGGCCGGGCGAGACAAAGGTATCGAAGGTCTCGGCGATCTCGCCATTGCGCAGGATGACCGCGCCGATCTCGATGATCACGTCCCGCCGGTTGTCCAGGCCAGTGGTCTCAATATCGAAGCAGACCACCTCGCCGGTGAAGTCCTGCTCCTGCTCCCCGTGGACCACCACCCGGTCATCCACGTCGTTGATGTAATAGGCCTCCACACCGTAGAGCACCTTGATGTTCTTGGCGGCGTGCCAGGCGTCCGGGAAGGACTGGGCCACGCCGTGGTCGGTGATGGCGATGGCCCGGTGGCCCCAGCCCTCCGCACGCTTGACCACCGCCTTGGTGGGGGTCAGGGCGTCCATGGAGGACATGGTGGTGTGGAGGTGAAGCTCCACTCGCTTCTCCGGGGCGTTGTCCTGTTTGCTCTCCTTTTTCCCCTCCATGATGGCGTAGGGCTCCAGCACCATCTCGCCGGAGAACCGGTCCACCGTCAGCTTGCCCTGGACCAGGAGGTGCATGCCCTCCTTCACGCTGTCCACGATGGGCTTGCCCTCGTCGCCGGGGCAGAACTTGTTGATATGGATGGAGCCGGTGTAGTCGGTCATGTCAAAGCCGATGACCCAGGCGCCACGCTTCTTCAGCTCCTTGTGCTCCACGGCAAAGACGTCGCCCTTGACGATGACTGTGCCCATGTCCAGGTCCAGCGTCTTCATCTCCGTGGCCTCGCCCTTGATCTCCCGGCGGCCGAAGATGAGCTTGCCCGTGCTCTTTTTGCTGTCCGGCTTCCTGGCGGACGGGCGGCACACCTTCAGCTTCTGGAGGGCTTCACGGCGGATCTCCTCGGTGCGGCGGAAGGCGGCCTCGGCCTCGGTCTCCTGGTGGACAGGCTCCTGAGGTACGGGTACCGGCTCCGCAGCGGGAGGTGCCTGCTCCACGGGCGGCGCCTGGACAGGCTCTGGCTGGGGCTCCGCTGCAATGGGGACCTCAGGCGCGGCCGCCGCCTCGCTCTGGGGGCACAGCAGCTCCAACATCACCCGGCCCACCTGATAGGCGTCGGCCAGGGAGTGCTCCCACCGCTGCCGCAGGTCATCGGCAGGCTGAGACGGGCACTCCACCCGGGCGGAGATGGATCGGGTCGCCCGGTCGATGACCGCCCCGGTCACATTGCACCCGGCGGCCAGAGCCGCCAGCTCCCCCTCCGGCTGCCAGGCGGAAAACAGTTTTAAAAAAGGTATCTTTTGCTCAGGCATAGCACCAACGCTCCCACACACGGTTTCACTCAGAGCCGTGGAATTCTCTCCCCGGCCCGCTCTCTTTACAGCTCGTCAATCATCTGGAACAGCTCGTCCACCAGCTGCTCCTGGGGCACCTTCTTCACAATCTCGCCCCGGCGGAATAGCAGGCCCACGCCGTCGCCGCCGGCGATGCCCACGTCTGCGGCGGAGGCCTCACCGGGGCCGTTGACCACGCACCCCATCACCGCCACGGTGATGGGCTTGGTCACGGTCTGGAGTCGCTCCTCCACCTGCTGGGCCAGGCCGATGAGGTCGATGCGGGTGCGGCCGCAGGTGGGGCAGGAGATGAGCTCCGGCCCCTCCTTCCGCACGCCGGACACCTTCAGGATGTCCCGGGCGGCATACACCTCTTCGATGGGGTCGGCGGACAGGGACACCCGGATGGTGTCGCCGATGCCCATGGCCAACAGGCCGCCGATGCCCACCGCAGATTTCAGCACACCCATACGCGGGGTGCCCGTCTCGGTGACACCAAGGTGTAAAGGATAATTGCTTTTCTCGCTCATCAGCCGGTAGGCCGCCATGGTGATGGGCACGCTGGAGGACTTGAGTGAGACGCAGATATCGTCAAAATCGTACCGGTTCAGCAGGGCGATGTGGCCAAAGGCGGATTCCACCAGGGCCTCGGCGGTGACGCCGCCGTATTTGGCCAGCAGCGGCTTTTCCAGAGAACCGCCGTTGACGCCGATTCTGATAGGAAGTCCTTTTGCTTTACAGGCATTGGCCACAGCCTTCACCCGGTCTTCCCCGCCGATGTTGCCCGGGTTGATGCGCACCGCGTCGCACCCGGCGGCCACGCACTCCAGGGCCAGCTTGTAGTCAAAGTGGATGTCCACCACCAGGGGGATGTGAATCTTCTCCCGGATGGCGCCCACCGCTCTGGCCGCCGCCATGTCGGGTACAGCCACCCGGATGATCTCGCAGCCCGCGGCCTCCAGGCGGAAAATCTGCTCCACCGTGGCCGTCACGTCGTCGGTACGGGTGTTGCACATGGACTGGATGGTCACCGGAGCGCCGCCGCCCACAGGTACGCCGCCCACCATAATCTGCTTTGTCATAGGTATCTCCCCCGTTCACCATATGTGTAGGGACAGGCACCTCCCCTCCCATACAGGAGGAGAGGTGCCTGCCGGGAGACTGCCGTCTCCCCTTTTATTTTCCGAACAGCTTGAGTACATCGGAGCAGGCCACCAGAATCATCAGACCGATGAGGAAGATGAAGCCGGCCGCGTTGATGTAGCCCAGATACTTCTGAGGGATGTGCCGCTTGGAAAAGAGGTTGTAGATTTTATCCACGATGAGGAACAGAATCTGTCCGCCGTCCAGGGCGGGAATGGGCAGCAGGTTCATCACCGCCAGGTTGATGGCGATGAAGGCCACAAAATAGGCGATGCTGCTGGCCACAGCGGCCACCCAGTTCTGTCCGGTGGCCTGGGCCGCCTCCTGGGCCTGGGTGCCCACATCGCTCATCATGGTCACGATGCCCACCGCGCCGGACATATCCCGGAGGCCCACTGTGCCGGTGAACAGGTCGCCCAGGCTGACCCACACCAGCCGGATGGTATCAATGGAATTATACCAGGCCAGCCGCAGCCGGTCAAATACATTGGCTTCCTTTATGGTGAAATTGATGCCCCGCTTGAGGACCTGGTTGCCGTTCCCGTCCAGCACCGGATTTCCGTTCTCGTCCACCATGGCCAGCCAGGGCATGGACAGGTCCTCCAGCTCCACCCGCTCTCCATCCCGCACCACGGTGATATCCATCACCTCGCCGGCGCGGTTGAAGAACAGGCTGATGTCCTCCTGGAGGTAGATGGCGTGGCCGTCCACCTCCACAATCCGGTCGCCTGCCATCAGGCCATCCTCGCCCTGGGCGGCAAAGCCGTCCATAAAGCCGGCGATGACCGGGCTGACATAGCTGGTGGTGCCGGAAAAAAGAATGACGAAAATCACCACGCCGCTGACAAAGTTCATGAACGCACCGGCAGCCAGCACAATCAGCCGCTGCCAGGTGTGCTTGTTGCCGAAGGCGCGGGGGTCGCCTGAGTCCTCCTCCTCCCCCTCCATGGCGCAGAAGCCGCCGATGGGAAAGAGGCGGATGGTATACTCTGTCTCCCCTTTCTGCCGGTGGAGGATGCGAGGGCCCATGCCGATGGCGAACTCGTTGACCTTGACGCCCACGGCCTTGGCCGCCACAAAGTGGCCCAGCTCATGGACCGCAATGAGCAGCCCAAACATGAGAATTGCGATGAGGATATAGACGATGATCATAGAATGCTTCTCCTAGCGTTGGGTTGCGGCGGACAGTACTGCGTCCCGGGCTGCCCTGTCGGCGTCGAGAATCTCCGCCAGGCCGCCGCCGTACACCGGCGACACCTGGCTGAGCGCCCGCTCCACCAGACGGGGAATGTCCATAAAGCCAATCTTCCGCTCCAGGAACAGCCCCACCGCCGCCTCATTGGCGCCGTTGAGTACCGCTGTGGCGGTACCTCCCGTCCGGGCCGCGCCGATGGCCAGCCCCAGGCAGGGGAAGACCTCCATATCCGGCAGCGCGAAGTGGAGGGGCGGACAGGTCAGCAGATCCAGCGGCTTTGCCACCGCCTGAGTCCGTGCGGGCCAGGTGAGGGCGTACTGGATCGGCAGGCGCATATCCGCGCTGCCCAGCTGGGCGATCATGGCATTATCACAGTATTCCACCAGGGAGTGAACTATACTCTCCCGGTGCACCACCACGGAAATTTTCTCCGGCGGCATGTGGTAGAGCCGCATGGCCTCGATAAACTCCAGGCCCTTGTTCATCAGGGTGGCGGAGTCCACGGTGATCTTGGCGCCCATGGACCAGTTGGGGTGCTTGAGGGCCTGGTCCAGGGTGACGTGCTCCAGCTGCTCCCGGGTGTACCCGAAGAAGGGGCCGCCCGAGGCGGTGAGAATCAGCCTGCGGACCTCTCCCCTGTCCCGGCAGCCCTGGAGGGACTGGAACAGGGCGGAGTGCTCCGAGTCTACGGGGACAATCTCCGCGCCGCAGCGCTCCGCCTCCGACATGACCAGCTCGCCGCCGCAGACCAGGGTCTCCTTGTTGGCCAGCGCGATGCGCTTGCCCTGGGCGATGGCCGCCAGGGTGGGCTTCAGGCCCACCATACCCACTACGGCGGTGATCACCGTGTCGGCGGAGGGCAGGGCGGCGGCCTCCGTCAGCCCTTCAGGACCAGAGACCACCCGGATTCCCGTGTCCGCCAGCCGCACCCGCAGATCGGCGGCTGCGGCCGGGGCCATCATCACCGCCAGCTCGGGCTTGAACCGCCGGGCCTGCTCCTCCATCCGCTCCACATCCCGGTTGGCGGTCAGCGCCGCCACGGTCATGCCGCAGGCGGAGATCACATCCAGGGACTGTGTTCCGATGGAGCCGGTGGAGCCCAGGAGGGAAATTCTTCTCATATACAATCCGCTCCTTATCTGTTCTCCCCTGTCCGCTGTTACGCGCTGATGGCGGGCATCCAGTAGATGAGAATCTCAATCAGGGGGGCGCAGAAGATAACACTGTCAAACCGGTCCAGCACGCCGCCGTGGCCGGGGAAGATGTTGCCGAAGTCCTTCAGGCCGTACTGCCGCTTGATATAGGAGAAGGACAGGTCGCCCAGCTGGGATACCAGGCTGCCCAGCAGGCCGTAGATAGCCAGGAAGACGTAGTTCACCTTCAGCTGGAAGCCGAACTGCATCACCACGCCGTAGATCAGGCAGCAGATCACCGCGCCCGCCAGGCCGCCCACGGCACCCTCCACCGTCTTCTTGGGGGAGAGCTCAGGGGCCAGCTTGTGCTTGCCGAAGGCCATGCCCGCAAAGAGGGCAAAGGCGTCGCTGGTGAAGGCCGCCACCAGGGGCAGGAGGATCAGGTAGTCCGCCATGGGCATCTGGTCGATCCGCACGAAGGTGGACAGGAAGTAAGGGATGAGCATGGCAAAGAAGAAGGAGCCGCCCATCTTCTCCAGGGTCACCGTATAGTGGCTGGAGATGGCCACCACGAAGATGCAGACAAAGTAGATGAAGATACCGCACAACGCCGAGCGCATGCCCTGGCCGATATACACCCAGAAGGGTACCACACCGGACAGCGCAATGGACAGCCCGGAAATCCAGGCGTTCTTCACAAAGCCCGTGGACCACAGCACCTCATGGAGGGCTACCATGGACAGGGCGGAGATCATGATGGGAATGAAAATCTCAGGGAGAACAAAAAACACCACGAACAGGAGCGGGATGCATACCACCGCCACCGCGACTCGTTTAACCATTGATGACACCTCCGAATCTCCTCTGGCGGTGCTGGTAGGCGGCCAGCGCCCGGTGGAGCTCGTCTTGATTGAAGTCCGGCCAGAGCACGTCTGTAAAATAGTATTCCGCATAGGCCGACTGCCAAAGCAGGAAATTGGAGATTCGCTCCTCCCCGCTGGGCCGGATCACAAGGTCGGGGTCGGGCACCCCGGCGGAGAAGAGATAGTTGCCGAACTGGGCTTCCGTCAGGTGGTTGGGATCGGCTTTTCCGGCGGCGCAGTCCAGCGCGAAGGCCTTGGCCGCCCGCACCAGCTCATCCCGTCCGCCGTAATTCAGGCAGATGTTGACCTGCACGCCCTCGTAGTGCTTGGAGATTTCCCGGGTCTGCTCGCACAGGTCCTGGAGCTCCTGGGGCAGCGGGGACAGATCTCCGAAAAAGCACATCTTGACCCGGTCCCGCTCCATCTTGCCGATGGCCTCAATCAGGTACTTCTTCAGCAGACCCATGATGGCGGAGACCTCTTCGGCGGGGCGCTTCCAGTTCTCAGTGGAGAAGGCGTAGACCGTCAGGTACTCCAGGCCGATCTCCTTGCAGTAGGTTGCGATGGTGCGGAAATTTTCCGCGCCGGCGGCATGACCCGCCGTACGGGGCAGGCCCCGCTTCTTGGCCCAGCGGCCGTTGCCGTCCATGATGATGGCCACGTGCCGGGGCAGGTGCCCGAAGTCCACCAGAGCGGCGGTGTCTTCCTTTGGCTTAAAAAATGGCATGATATCCTCTATCCTTTTATCCTTTCACTGACGCAGAGACAGGAGACGCGGATTGCCACGCCGGCACAGGCGCGGACTCTCCTCCGGCGGCGCCGGAACGCGCCCACGACATGCTGGCGTGGCAATCTGCTGCACAGAGCCCGGGCGACCGGACTCCGTGCGTATGCGTTCACTGGGCCGGGCAGGCCGTTACACGGCCATCAGCTCAGCTTCCTTCTTTTCGGTCAGCTCGTCAATCTGCTTGCAGCGCTTGTCGGTCAGGTCCTGGAGCTCCTTCTCCAGCTCCTTCCGGTCATCCTCGGTGATCTCGGACTTCTTCTCCATGGCCTTGAACTTGTCCATGGCGTCCCGGCGGATGTTGCGGATGGCCACCTTGCCCGCCTCGGCGTACTTGCGGACCTGCTTGGTCAGGTCCTTACGGCGCTCCTCGGTGAGCTGGGGGAAGTTCAGACGGATCACACGGCCGTCGTTCTGGGGATTGATGCCCAGATCGGAGGTCTGGATGGCCTTCTCAATGGCCTTGAGCAGCTTGGCGTCCCAGGGCTGGATGACCAGGCTGCGGGGATCGGGGGAGGAAATGCCGCCCACCTGGTTCAGGGGAGTGGGCACGCCGTAATAGTCCACAGTGATCTTGTCCAGTACGGCGGCATTGGCGCGGCCGGCGCGGACACTGGCGAAGTCGCTCTTCACCACGTCCACCGTCTTCTGCATCTTTGCGTCAAATTCCTTGTTGGCTTCGTTCATCTCACTGTGCCTCCTTGACAATTGTTCCGATTTTTTCTCCCATAACCACCCGGTAGATGTTCTCCGGGTCCTTGAGGGCGAAGAGAATAACGGGGATCTTGTTATCCATGGAGAGAGAAGTGGCGGTGGAATCCATCACCTGCAGGTGACGGGCCAGAATCTCATCATAGGTGATGGAGTCGTACTTCACGGCGGTGGGGTCCTTATTGGGGTCGGCGGAGTAGACGCCGTCGATATTCTTGGCCAGTAGGATGGCGTCGGCGTCAATCTCGGCGGCCCGGAGCACCGCGGCGGTGTCGGTGGAGAAGAAGGGGTTGCCGGTGCCGCAGCCGAAGATGACCACGCGGCCCTTCTCCAGGTGCCGGATGGCACGGGAGCGGATATAGGGCTCGGCAATGGAGCGCATCTCAATGGCGGTCTGCACCCGGACCTCCACTCCCATCTGCTCCAGCACGTCGGCCAGCGCCAGGCAGTTGAGGGTGGTGGCCAGCATGCCCATATGGTCAGCGCGGGTGCGCTCCATCTTGCCGCCGCCGTCCTTCACGCCCCGCCAGAAGTTGCCGCCGCCCACGACAACGCCCACTTGGACGCCCGTGTCGCTGCACTTCTTGATGACGCTGCACACACTGTTGATTACGTCAAAGTTAAGGCCCCGGGAGGCGTCTCCCGCCAGTGCCTCACCGCTGATCTTGATGAGTACCCGCTTATACTGAGGTTCCGTCATAAACTCGACCCTTTCGTTGTCATATTGGTTCCCCCGCAGGGGAGCATTGTAATTCACTTTATTTTAATATAACTTTCCTCTTTTGCATAGGGGGTTCAAGTAAGATTTTTCAATTTGTTCTTATTTTGTTTTCTGCCCCGTTCCGGTGGATTGACAATCCAATTTTTGACGCTTAAAATAATCATATCGGGTGCGATATAGTTTCCCTTGAATTTCCATCTGCCCGATTCTATTTTACTGACAGCGCATTCACCGCCGCTCCGCCTTGTCTTGCCGCTGGAAAGGAGTCGTTATGTCCATCAAAATTACGTCCGACAGCACCTGTGATCTCTCCCCTGAACTGGTCAGCCGCTATCAGGTTGAAATCGTCCCTCTCACCATCGTCAAGGACGGCAAGCCCTACCGGGATGGCCTGGAGATCACCCCCGACGATATCTTCCGCCATGTGGACGCTGGCGGGGACATCACCTCCACCACCGCGGTCAGCGTGGGCGAGTACCGGGATGTGTTCGCCCGCCTCTCCCCCGCTCACGACGCTGTCATCCACATCAACATCAGCGCTGAATTCTCCTCCTGCTATCAGAACGCCTGCATTGCGGCGGAGGAGTTTGACAATGTCTATGTGGTGGACTCCCGCAATCTGTCCACCGGACACGGCCTGGTGGTCATTGAGGCCGCCCTGGCCGCAGAGCGCGGCATGTCCCCCCAGGAGATCGTCTCCTATCTGAAGGACCTGACCGGCCGGGTAGAGGCCAGCTTCATTCTCAACCGGCTGGACTACATGGTCAAGGGCGGCCGCTGCTCCGCCGTGGCCATGCTGGGCGCCAACCTGCTCCGGCTCAAGCCCTGCATTGAGGTCAAGGATGGCAAGATGGGCGTAGCCAAGAAGTACCGGGGCACCTTTGAAAAGTGTGTGCTGGACTACGTAAAGGACCGGCTCCAGGGCCGGACCGACCTGGAGACCGATCGGATTTTCATCACCTACTCCACCGCTCCCAAGGAAACCGTAGACCAGGTGCGGGCCGCCATCGCCCAATACGCTCCCTTTCAAGAAATCCTGGAGACCAGGGCGGGCTGCACCGTGTCCACCCACTGCGGCCCCAACACCCTGGGCATCCTCTTTATCCGCAAGTAAAACAATCCGTCCATACAGAAA
This sequence comes from Pseudoflavonifractor sp., assembly GCF_050943825.1. NCBI lineage: Bacteria > Bacillati > Bacillota > Clostridia > Eubacteriales > Oscillospiraceae > Pseudoflavonifractor > Pseudoflavonifractor sp. Next base: position 11,388 of record NZ_JBMNPX010000013.1, on the reverse strand, counting down.
GGAGCAGGACCGGAACCCCCGGTCCTGCTCCTTTTTTACTCTGCCGGCAGCCATACGGAGAACACCGCACCGCCTGTCTCGCCGTCCTCCACCGTAATTTCCCCGCTGTGGAGCTGCACAATCTCCAGGGCGATGCACAGCCCGAGGCCATAATGCTCCCGGCCTGTCCGGGCCTGATCCGCCCGGTAAAAACGGGTAAACACCCGGGCCTTCTCTTCGTCCGGGATGCCCGGACCGGTATCCGCCACCCGGAGCCTGATCCAGTCCCCCTCCTGCCGGGCGCTGAGGCGGATGACGCCGCCCGGAGGCGTATAGGACACCGCATTATCCAGCAGAATGGAGAGAAGCTGGGAAATCCGCTGCCGGTCCCACTGACAGCGGGGCAGCGGCTCCTCCGGCAGCTCCGCCAGCAGGCGGATGCCCTTCTCCCCCGCCCTGCCCTCAAAATGCTCGGCGCTGTCCAGCAGCAGGGTCTCCGGCTCCGTCTCCTCCCGGCATATACTCCAGCTGCCGCTGTCCGCATTGGCCAAGCTCAGCATATCCCCTACCAGACGGGACATCCGCATGCATTCGCCGTCCGCAAGGGACAGGAAGTGCCGCCGCTTTTCGTCAGGCGCATCCCCGGCGGCGGAAAGGCTGGCGTGAATGACCGCCAGGGGCGAGCGCAGCTCATGGGACGCCGCGGCAATAAACTCCGTCTGCCGCCTTCTGCTCTCCTCCAGAGGGCGCATGGCCCGGCGGGTAAAGAGCCAGGCGAACACCGCCAGCATCACCAGAGCCAGAGCCGCAAAGGAAAACACCGCCGCGCACTGTATCAGCACCTCCCGCTCCTCTCCCGCCATGGAGCGGAGCACCAGCAGTCCAATCCACCCCTGCTCCTGGGGAATCCGCACCGCCGCCGCCCGGAACCGCTGTCCTGCCCCGTCCTGAAACTGGAACATCTGCCGCTCCTGCTGAAACGCGCCATCCGGCGGCACGGAAAGGTCAAAGGCAAAGGCCTCCAGCGCCTTCTCCCGGGCCAGTGCCACCAGAGCAGCGCGCTCCGGGTCTGTCTGCCCCGGCGGATAGAGCACCGGTGCTCCGGAGAGCTCCAGGTACAGCGTCAGCCCGCCCGCCTCTGTCTGGGCAATCCAGGTGTGGTCCACCACGGTCTGGCCTCGGAGATGGTAGCATATGGCGTTCACCTCGCTCTCAAAGGCCGCCTCCGCCCTGGCCGTCAGCTGGGCCCGCCCCACCGCAAGGGCGGCGCAGGCCATGGCCAGGAGAATCAATCCGGTCACCGCTGTACACACCACGGTCAGCCGCAGGCGGAGCCGCCGAAACAGCGCCCGCTCCCCCCGTTCAGCCATCTGTCCGCTCCAGGCGGTAGCCCACGCCCCGCACGGTCTTCAGCTCCAGCCCTCCGCCCACCTGGCGGAGCCGGCGGCGGAGGAAATAGACATAGTTGTCCAGATTTCCGTCCTCCACCGGCGCGTCCGGCCCCCACACCCGGGAGAGCAGCACCCCTCTGGGCAGGGTCTGGCCCGGGTTGCGGAGCAGCACCTCCAGAAGGTCCCCCTCCCGGTGGGACAGGGAGCATGCCCCCTGGGGGCCGGTGAGAATCCGCTCCTCGCTGTCATACAGCACCTGGCCCAGCTGGAGCCGTGCGGCGCTCTCCCACCGTCTGGGCCGGCGGCCCATGGCGCGGATGCGGGCAATCAGCTCCTCCATGGCAAAGGGCTTGACCAGATAATCGTCCGCACCGGCCTCCAGCCCCTCTACCCGGTTGGCCACAGTGTCCAGCGCGGTGACCACCAGAACCGGCGTGGAGATGCCGTCCGCCCGCATCCGCTCCAGGACCGTGGTGCCGCTGAGCGTGGGCAGCATCCGGTCCAGAAGAATGACGTCGTGGGCCTGCTGGCGAATCCAGCGCAGGCCGTCGTCCCCATCGCTGCACACATCCACGGCGAAGCCCTCCCGCTCCAGCCGCCAGCACACCGCCTCGCACAGCTTTTTGTCGTCCTCTACCATCAGTATCCGCATGCGGTCTCTCTCCATTCCGGTTTTCCCTGTGTTGTGATATAGTTTATCACGTCTTTCTCTAAGTTCTCTAAAATTTTTGCGAAACTCCTTTCTCCTCTTCTTTCCCTCTTTGGAGAAAGCCTTAGAGATTGCCCTGCTATGCTTTCTCCACCCTGTTTTCGGAGGCGAACTGTTATGAAACGATGGAACACACTTTTGGCCGCCCTGCTGGCGGCCCTTCTGCTTCTGCCGTCCGGCTGCACCGGGCAGAGCGGCGGCACGGCCGCTATGGGCCGTTACGTAGAGGCGGAGCGGCCGCTTCCCGGTACGGCGCTGTTCGAGGTTCTGGGCTTCCGCGTCTGCGATGACGGCGCGCTTGAGCTGCTGGCCTATACCGCAAAGGATACCAGCGGCCAGGTATATCTGACATTGTCCCGTTCAGAGGATGGCGGCGGCTCCTGGACAGACATTACCCCCGGCGCGCTCACAGCACTGGATGATAAGGACAGCGATGTCATAGTGAGCTGTGCCGCCTGGGATAAAAACGGCAGTCTGTGGCTGTGTTACAGCCATCAGGAGGCCGAGCTGCCCGCCGAATGCCTGCTCCGCCTGGACGGGGACGGGACCAGCACAGAGCTGCCCTGGAGCATCCCCGCTGTGGAGGAAGACGGCAGCAGCGTGCGCTCCTTCCAGATTGCGGACAACGGGGATTTCCTGTTTGAGCGCTGGTTCTCCCTGATTCAGGTGGACGGCGAAAGCGGCGAGCTGCTCCGCACCCTCTCTTCCGACACCTCTCCCATGGCCGGATATACGGTCAGCGGAAGCTCTGCCGTTGTCTCAACGGGGAGCGATCTGGTCTGGTACGACCTGGAGAGCGGGCAGGAGACCGCACGGGTCACCTGTCCCACCACGGTCAGCCTGGAGAACGGCTCCGACAGGCTCCGGCTGCTGAGCACCAATGGTGAAGATGGGCTCTTCTTTGCCGACGCCGGCGGAATCTGCCGTGCTCAGCCGGAGAACAGCGCGGTGGAACAGCTGGCCGACGGCAGCCTGCTCACCCTCAGTTCGCCGTCTCTGATGCTGATTTCCATGGCCGTCCACGAGCAGCAGTTCTATGTGCTGGGTTATCGGAGCAGTTCCGGCAGCTACGTCCTTTTCTCCTACGTCTATGACCCCGACGTACCCACCATCCCCGCCCAGGAGCTGTCGGTCTGGTCCCTCAGCGAGTCCCCCGACATTCTCCAGACCATCGAGGTCTTTCAGAAGAATCACCCGGACGTCCAGGTGAACTATCAGGTGGGCATTCCGGAGGAGAGCGGCATCACCCGGGACGACGCTCTCCGCACCCTCAACACCCAGCTCACAGCCGGAAAGGGGCCGGATGTGCTCATGCTGGATGATGTCAGCCTGGAGGCCTATGCGGAAAAGGGCGTGCTGGCCGATCTCGGCAGCCTGCTGGACAGCCTGACCGGCGACGGCACCGTGCTCCCTAACCAGGCGGGCGCCTACCGCCGGGAGGACGGAAGCTGCCCCGCCATTTCCGCCCGTTTCCTGGTGCCTATGATGCAGGGCTCCGAGGCGTGTCTGGCGGCCTGCGGCAGCCTGACCGAGCTGGCCGGCTGGCTGAGCGACAACCAGAGCAGCTACGCCCATCCCCTCTGCTACACCAACCCGGCCACCCTGCTGCGGTTCTTCTTCCCTCTTTTCTATGAACAGCTCTTTTCCTCCGACGGCACAGCCGATCTCCAGGCCCTCTCCCAATTTCTCTCTGATTTGAAGCAGATCCGCGACCTGGACAGTGCTGTTCCCTCCTACGACGACGGCAGCAGCGACTTTGATTTTATATTCGGTTCGCTGAACTGGATGGTGGGCGCCGCCGGAATCAACATCGGCTCTCTCACCGCGTACAGCGATTTCTATCCCGCCTACCAGGCCTCCGCTGACGCGGAAAACGGCGGAACTATTGACCTTTTGTTCCACAATAACGTATTCCTGCCCAGTACTGTACTGGGCATCAACGCCAGGAGCACCCGGCAGACCCTGGCGGAGGAGTTCCTTCGCACGGCACTGTCCGAGGAGGTGCAGGGCAACAGCTTCGGCACCGGGCTTCCCGTCAACACCGCGGCGCTGGACGCCTCCGCCCAGCAGGACCCCGCTCGGTTCGACGACAGCTTCGGCATGTACGGCACCACCCTGACAGACGCCGAGGGAGCTTCCGTCCCGGTGGAGCTGTATGTCTACTATCCGCCCGAGGACGTCCGGCAGGAGATGCTCCAGCGGCTGAAGGCACTGGACACCCCCTGCCGCTGGGACAGCGCCGTGCTCCAGCTGCTGCTGGACAACACGGGCGATTACTTCTCCGGCGAGGCCTCGCTGGATGAGACGCTTCAGGTCCTGTCAGAGAAGCTGGCACTCTATCAGGCGGAATAACCCGCCGGACACACAGACACCCCCGCCGGACGGCATATGCGGTCCGGCGGGGGTGTTTCAGTCTGTCGAAAAAGCCGTTTCGCCAGGCTGCCCCATTTTTAACCTCTGACAGTTTGAAAAACGGTTTGATTGCACAGGAGCGACAGCACTGCTGCTCAGGCGTGCTCGCCGCCCATGAGCAGGAACATGACCGCCTTCTGGGCGTGGAGACGGTTCTCCGCCTCGTCGAAGATCTCGTTGGCGTGGGCCTCGAAGACCTCCGCCGTGATCTCCTCGCCCCGGTGAGCGGGCAGGCAGTGCTGCACCATGCAGCCCTCGTGGGCCAGCGCCATGAGGGCGTCGTTGACCTGGAAGCCGGCAAAGGCCTTCTCACGGGCGGCCTTCTCCCCTTCCTGGCCCATGGAGGCCCACACGTCGGTGATCATCACGTCGGCGTCCACGGCGGCCTCCTCCGGCGTCCGGCAGAGCTGGAACTTGCAGTCCGTGACAGTCTTGGCGAAATCCAGCACCTTCTGGTCCGGGTCGTACCCCTCGGGACAGGCCACAGACACGTCCATGCCGCACTTCAGACCGCCCACGATGAGGGAGTTGGCCATGTTGTTGCCGTCGCCGATGAAGCACAGCTTCAGCCCCTCCAGCCGGGCCTTGTGCTCCCGGATGGTCATCAGGTCGGCCAGCACCTGGCAGGGGTGGGCGAAGTCGGTCAGACCGTTGATGACCGGGATGGAGGCGTACTTGGCCAGGGTCTCCACCTCGTCCTGGCCAAAGGTGCGGATCATAATGCCGTCGCAGTACCGGCTCAGCACCCGGGCGGTGTCCTCAATGGGCTCACCACGGCCGATCTGGCTCTCCTTGCCGGAAAGGAACAGGGCGTGGCCGCCCAGCTGGAACATGCCGGTCTCAAAGGAGACGCGGGTGCGGGTGGAGTTCTTCTCAAAAATCATGGCCAGGGTCTTGCCCTGGAGGTAGTTGTGGGTCAGTCCGTGCTTCTGGTTGTACTTCATCTGGTCGGCCACGTTGAGGATTTTAATGATGTCCTCCTTGGTCAGATCCAGCAGCTTCAGCAGGTCCTTCTGCATCTTTACTATACTCCTTCCGTTACAGTTCCTTGAGGGTCTTCTCCATAATCTCCAGACCCTTGTCCATCTCCTCGCGGGTGATGACCAGCGGGGGCAGCAGGCGCAGGGCCTTGCCCGCCGTCAGCACCAGCAGGCCGTTCTCAATCAGCTTGGCGGCGATCTCCTTGTTGGTGTGGCCGCCGGTTACCTCCACGCCGATCATCATGCCCAGGCCCCGGGTGGCGCCCAGGCAGTCCAGGCCCATCCCCTCGATCCGGGTCCGGAGGTAATTTCCCTTCTCCTTGACCTGGGCCAGAGTGTCCTCGTCCAGGATGTCCAGCACCGCCAGCGCGGCGGCTGCACAGATGGGATTGCCGCCGAAGGTGGTGGCGTGGGTGCCCGGCCCCAGCACGTCCCGGCACTTCTCCCCCGCCAGGAAGCCGCCCATGGGCAGGCCGCCGGCGATGCCCTTGGCGAAGGACACCGCGTCGGGCAGGATGCCGTACTGCTGGAAGGCGAAGAGGGTGCCCGTCCGGCCCACGCCGGTCTGGACCTCGTCCACCAGCAGCAGCCAGTCCCGCTCGGCGCAGAGCACCGCCAGCTCGTGGACGAACTCCTGGTCCATGGGCAGCACGCCGCCCTCCCCCTGGACCAGCTCCAGCATGACGGCGCACACGTCGTGCCCCGCCACCTCGGCCACGCTCTCCATGTTGTTGGCCTCAGCGTACCGGAAGCCGTCGATGAAGGGGAAGAAATAGTTGTGGAACACGTCCTGACCGGTGGCGGTCAGGGTGGTGATGGTGCGGCCGTGGAAGGAGTTTTTCAGGGTGATAATGGTGCCCCTGCCCTTCCCGTACTTGTCAAAGCTGTACTTGCGGGCCAGCTTGATGATGCCCTCGTTGGCCTCCGCGCCCGAGTTGGCAAAAAAGGCGTCCGCCATGCCCGCCCGGCGGCAGAGCTGCTCGGCCAGCTTGGCGTAGGGCTGGGAGTAGAACAGGTTGGAAATATGTGCCAGCTTGCCGGCCTGGTCGGCCACCGCCTTCACCCACTTGGGGTGGGCATAGCCCACCGAGTTGACGCCGATGCCGCTGGAAAAATCGATGTACTCCCGGCCCGCCAGGTCGTACAGCGTGGCGCCGCTGCCGTGGTCCAGATCCACGTCAAAGCGGCCGTAGGTCTGCATCACATACTGGCGGTCCAGCGTTTTCAGTTCCTCATGTGTCATAGACTGTCTCCTCCCGCTTGTCAAAGCAGCATGGTGCCCACGCCCTCGTCGCTCAGCAGCTCGATGAGGATGGAGTGGGGAATGCGCCCGTCCAGAATGATGGTGCTCTTCACGCCGGAGCGCACCGCCTCCACGCAGCAGTCCACCTTGGGGATCATGCCGCCGGTGATGACCCCGTCCTTCACCAGACCGGGCACCTGGGACAGCTCCACCACAGGCAGCAGGGTGTCCTCGTCGTGGGGGTCCCGCAGAAGGCCCCGCACGTCGGTGAGCAGGATGAGCTTCTCGGCCTTGAGGGCCACCGCCAGCTTGGCCGCCGCCGTATCCGCGTTGATGTTGTAGGCTGTCTCGGCGTCCTCCCCCTGGGCCACCGTGGAGATGACCGGGATGTAGCCGTCGTTCAGGCTGTCGTTTACAATGGCGGGGTTGACGTGGGTGATCTCACCCACCAGGCCGTACTTCTCGTCCAGCTGCCGGGCCATGAACAGGCCCGCATCCAGGCCGCACAGGCCCACGGCGTGGCCGCCCATGTGGTTGATCATGGCGGTCAGGTTCTTGTTCACCTTGCCGCAGAGCACCTGCTGGACCACGTCCATGGTCTCCCGGTCGGTATACCGCAGGCCGTCCACAAAGTGGGACTCCTTGCCGATCTTCTTCAGCATGTCGCTGATCTCCGGCCCGCCGCCGTGGACCACCACCACGTGGACGCCCACCAGGTGGAGCAGGATGATATCGGAGATGACCGCGTGGCGCAGCTCGTCGGAGATCATGGCGTTTCCGCCGTACTTCACCACCACGGTCTTGCCGTAGTACTTCTGAATATAGGGCAGGGCCTCGGCCAGAACCTTGGCCCGCTCCACATGGGAATCGGACATTGCCTTCGCCTCCATGGGGTCACCTTCTCAGGTTCTGTAATCCCCGTTGATTTTTACATAGTCATAGGTCAGGTCGCAGCCCCAGCAGGAAGCCTCGCTCTCTCCCTCGTGGAGGCACACGTCGATGACCACGCTGTCCCGGGAGAGGATGTTCTTGGCCTTCTCCTCGTCGAAGTCCACCCCGGCGCCCTTCTGGCACACCAGGATTTCCCCCAGGTCGGAGGCGAACTTCACATCCACGTACTCGGGCCGGAAGGGAGCCTTGGAGTAGCCCATGGCGCACAGCACACGGCCCCAGTTGGCGTCGGCGCCGAACATGGCCGCCTTCACCAGGGGGGAACCCACCACCGCCTTGGCCAGGCGCTCGGCGCTCTCCTCGCTGCGGGCCTGCCACACCCGGCAGGTCACCAGACGGGTGGCACCCTCGCCGTCTCCGGCGATGCACTTGGCCAGGTACTCGCAGACATGGTGCAGAGCCTGGACAAAGAGGGTATAGCTGTCGTCCTTCCACTCGATGAGGGGGTTGCCCGCCATGCCATTGGCCAGCACCACGCACATGTCGTTGGTGGAGGTGTCTCCGTCCACGGTGACCCGGTTGAAGGTGCGGGGCACAATCTCGTGGAGGGCGTCCTGGAGCATCTCGTGGGTGATGGCACAGTCGGTGGTGACAAAGCAGAGCATGGTGCCCATGTTGGGGTGGATCATGCCCGAGCCCTTGGCGATGGCGCCGATGGTCACGGTCTTGCCGCCGATGACGGTGGTGACTGCAATCTCCTTCTTCTCCGTGTCGGTGGTCATGATGGCGTGGGCCGCGTCGTCAGAGCCGCCCTCCTTCTTCAGCTGTCCCGCCAGCACGGGCACCCCCGCCTCAATGGCGGCGATGTTCAGGGTCTGGCCGATGACGCCGGTGGAGGCCACCACAAAGTCGGAGGGCTTGAGGCCGGTGGCAGCTGCCGCCGCCTCACACATCTTCTTGGCGTTCTCATGGCCCTGAGGGGCGCAGGCATTGGCATTGCCAGAGTTGGCGATGATGCCCTTGGCCACGCCGTCCTCCAGGTGCTCCATGGTGATGTACAGAGGCGCGGCCTTCACCCGGTTCATGGTGTACATGGCCGCCGCCGTACACTCCTGCTCGGACAGGATCATGGCCAGGTCCTTCTTGCCGGAGAGATAGTCGGTCATGGAGGAGACCACGGGCTGGTTGCCGTCCGCCAGGCCCTTCTTTACGCCGCAGCGGATGCCGCCCGCTGTAAAGCCGATGGGCGCGGTGACGCCGCCGGAAATCTGCTTCATTGTTCACACTTCCCTTTCGGTACCGGCGCAGGCACGCCGGTCTGTTCCTTTATTTTACAGCAAGGCCGGTGGTTTCGTCCAGCCCCAGCATGAGATTCATATTCTGTACCGCAGCGCCGCTGGCTCCTTTGCCCAGGTTGTCAAAGCGGGAGACAATCAGGGTCTGCTCCCCGGTGCCGGTGACGGAGATCTCCAGGTTGTCGTACCCGGAGAAAGCGTTGGCCGCCAGCATGCCGGTCTCGCTCCCCCAGGGGGCCACCCGCACCATGGTCTGGTCCTCGTAGTAGCGGCCCAGCAGCTCACAGATGTCCTGGGCTGTGGGCTTCCCCTTCAGCAGGGCGTTGTGGAGCTGAATTCCCGTGGCCATACCTTTATAATAGTCGTCCACGATGGGGCTGAACACGGGCGGATATTTCAGGCCGGACAGGGCCTGCATCTCGGGCAGATGCTTGTGCTTGAGACCAGTTCCGTAGATTCTGGGGCTGTAAAGTCCTTCTGCCTTCCCCTCTCCCTCGTACTCGGCGATCATCTTCTTCCCGCCGCCGGAGTAGCCGGTGAGGGAAAAGCAGGTGACGGGATAGTCCGCCGGGAGGATGTCCAAGGCCACCAGGGGCGCGGCGATGCTGAGAAAGCCGGTGGCGTGGCAGCCCGGGTTGGCCACCCGCTTGGCGAATTTAATCCGCTGCCGCTGGCCCGCCAGCAGCTCGGGGAAGCCGTACACCCACCCAGCCGCCGTGCGGTGGGCGGTGGACGCGTCAATTACCCGGGTGTTGGGGTTGTCGATAAGCCCCACCGCCTCCACTGCCGCCGCGTCGGGCAGGCAGAGAAAGACGATGTCCGCACCGTTCAGGTACTTCTTCCGCTCTGTAAGGTCTTTCCGCTTGTCATCATCTATCAGCAGAAGGTTGATGTCCTCCCGGCCGGACAGGCGGTCGTAGATCTGCAGGCCGGTGGTACCCTCCCTGCCGTCAATATACACATTGGCTTTCATGCTTCTCTCGCCTCGATAAACGCCTGAATATTGGCAATCTGCTGCTCCACGGCCTCCTTGGCCGGACCGCCGTAGACCTTTCTTCCGTTGACGCAGGTCTTGAGCTCCAGGGCGTGGTACACGTCCTCATCAAAGACGGCGGAGATAGACCGGAAGTCCTTCAGGGGCAGGGTGTCCAGAGTCTCCCCGGTCTTGATACACATGTTCACCAGCCGGCCCACGATCATATAGGCCTCCCGGAAGGGCATGCCCTTCTTCACCAGGTAGTCGGCACAGTCGGTGGCGTTGATGAAGCCGCCGGAGGCCGCCTTGCGCATGTTGTTGGGCAGCGCGGTCAGGGTATCCAGCATGGCGGTGAACACGGGCAGGCACATCTCCACCGTGTCAATGGCGTCGAACACCGGCTCCTTGTCCTCCTGCATGTCCTTGTTGTAGGCCAGGGGCAGGCCCTTCATGACGGTGAGCAGGGTGATGAGGGAGCCGTACACCCGGCCGGTCTTGCCCCGGACCAGCTCGGCCACGTCCGGGTTCTTCTTCTGGGGCATGATGGAGGAGCCGGTGGAGTAGGCGTCGTCCAGCTCCACGAACTTGAACTCCCAGGAGCACCAGAGGATGATCTCCTCGGAGAACCGGGACAGGTGCATCATCAGGATGGAGCAGGCGGACAGGAATTCAATGGCAAAGTCCCGGTCGGACACCGAGTCCATGGAGTTGTCGGTGGGCTTGGCGAAGCCCAGAGCGGCGGCGGTCTGGAACCGGTCCACCGGATAGGTGGAGGTGGCCAGGGCGCCCGCTCCCAAGGGGCACTCGTCCATCCGCTCCAGGCAGTCCTCCAGCCGGGTCACGTCCCGGCGGAACATATTGGCATAGGCCATCATGTAGTGGGCAAAGGTGGTGGGCTGGGCACGCTGGAGGTGGGTATAGCCGGGCATGACGGTCTCCAGGTTGGCCTGGGCCTTCTTCACCAGCACCTTCTCCAGGTCCAGGCACATGCGGATGATGGTGGGGATTTCCCGCTTGACGAAGAGGCGGAAGTCCACCGCCACCTGGTCGTTCCGGCTGCGGGCGGTGTGGAGCCGCTTGCCCGTCTCCCCCAGGCGTCCGGTGAGCAGGGACTCCACGTTCATGTGGATGTCCTCGTTGTCGGTGGTCAGCTCCACCCGCTCGGCCTTGATGTCCTCCAGAATGGCCTTCAGGCCGTCGATGATCTTCTCTGCCTCGTGCTCCTCGATGATGCCCTGCCTGCCCAGCATGGCGGCGTGGGCCATGGAGCCCTCGATGTCCTCCTGATAGAGCCGGGCATCAAAGGTGATGGAGGAGTTGAAGTCGTTTACCAGGGTGTCGGTCTCCTTCTGGAACCGGCCTGCCCACAGTTTCATAAGCCATTACCTCACTATTACAATAAATTTGGACAGGAAAGCCGGGCAGCCAGTCCGGCTTTCTTTCCATCTCGTGCCTAAGCTACAATAAGAGGAGCAACTGGCTGACGATACCTCACTTGGGCTAACAAGTCCG